>JACOVN010000110.1 GCA_016177315.1 Candidatus Woesearchaeota archaeon | reverse complement strand
TTAGCAAGAAAGGGGATTGTATAGAATTTACGAATCTCGATTCTGCATTACGACAAAGATTCAAGGCATTATGCAAGAAACTTTTTGCCATAGAGAAATTTGGAGAATACCAATATAAGATTGTTGTTTACTCCACTACCCTTGTTCAATATCTTCAGTTGCTCAGATTCCGATATGGAAAGAAGCTCACCATTCCGGGGTACTTCTACCGACTTCCTAAAGCGGAAATACGGGCCTTTGTACGAGGCTACTTTGAGGGCGATGGAACAGTGAGTATCATGAAACTCAAAGGCATCCAGTACCCAACACCAGTTTTGTATTCCAAAAATAAGGAATTTCTCATAGAACTCCAAGCCTTGCTGCAGATTAAACTAGGAATTTCAACAAAACTCAAGGTGCATAAAACACTATTGGGGCTTATGCATAAACTTGTTGTTCGCGGATACGAAGGAAGAAGAAAGTTTGCTGAGATAGGAGAAAGCAGCAGGAAACTGAAAAAGTTACAGGAGATCAAGCGCGTTAAAAAAGGGAAGGAATACCAGAACATTCCACGGCCTTCCCTTCTCATGAAAGCCATAAGAGCCTTGCCCTATAAGGAATACAGAAATCATGATCTATATGTGTATGGAAAAGGGCTTATGACCAAGCATGCCATGACGAAGCTCTACACCATCGCAGAAAAAAATGGAGTGGTGAATACAGCAGTGAGGAAAGAGTACGCATTGCTGATGGGGGACAACATAGCCTGGGAAAAAATTGAGGCCATCCAGCCATTGGGCGAAAGAGAACTGTATGATTTTACTGTTGATAAAGACAACTTTGTTGGAGGATTATTGTTACTCCATAATAGCAAATATTATGGTCAGTCTGAGGAAAACCTTCGCAAGAAATTCGAGGAAGCAGAGAAAAATGCCCCTTCCATCATTTTCATTGATGAGATTGATGCCATTGCCTCCAAGCGAGAGGAATCCAGGGGTGAAGTGGAAAGAAGAGTGGTTGCACAGTTACTTGCTTTAATGGACGGACTGAAATCCAGAGGCAAGGTTGTTGTCATTGCGGCAACGAACATCCCGAATCTGTTGGACCCTGCCTTGCGAAGGCCTGGAAGATTTGATCGAGAGATTGAAATTGGAGTTCCAGACAGGGAGGGTAGGTTAAACATTCTCAAAATCCATACTCGGAATATGCCCTTGGCCAAAAATGTTAATCTCAAGGACATCGCCAATATTACCTATGGTTTTGTGGGCGCAGATTTGGCAGCCTTGGCAAAAGAATCAGCCATGATTGTTTTGAGAAGGGTATTTCCTGATTTACGGTTGGATCAAGAAGAGGCTATTCCGAAAGAACTCTTAGAAAAGCTGAGAATCACCCAGAAGGATTTCCGAGAAGCATTGAAAGTAGTTCGGCCCTCTGCCATGCGAGAGGTGCTGGTGGAAATTCCTAATGTAAAGTGGAATGACATTGGAGGTTTAGAGGAAGTGAAGCAGGAGTTAATTGAGGCAGTAGAGTGGCCATTGAAGTATCCAGATTCCTTCAAGCGATTAGGAGTAAAGCCTCCAAAAGGGGTTTTGCTGTATGGTGCTCCTGGGACAGGAAAAACATTGCTGGCAAAAGCAGTTGCGAATGAAAGTGAGGCGAATTTTATTTTGGTAAAAGGGCCAGAGCTCTTATCGAAATGGATCGGTGAATCAGAAAAAGCAGTCAGGGAAGTATTCCGGAAAGCAAGGCAGACTGCTCCCACCATTGTTTTCTTTGATGAGGTTGATGCTATCGCTCCAAGAAGGGGGATGAGCTCAGACAGCCACGTTACGGAAAGAGTCGTCAATCAGATCTTAACAGAGATTGATGGCCTGGAAGATTTACACGATGTTGTGATCATCGGAGCAACGAATAGGCCAGATATCTTGGATACTTCTTTGCTCAGGCCTGGCAGGTTTGATAGGATCATCTTAGTGAAATCACCAAACAAAACTGCAAGGCTCGCCATTTTCAAAGTCCATGCCAAAGAGATGCCGTTGGGAAAGGATGTAGATCTAGACAAACTGGCAGACGAAACAGAAGGATATGCTGGAGCTGATATTGAAGGCGTTTGTAAGGAAGCAGCCATCTTTGCCTTGCGGGAAGATATGAAGGCAAAAGAAGTAGGAATGGTACACTTCCGGAAAGGCATGGAGAAAGTCAGGCCCTCCATTACTCCAGAGATCGAGAAAGCGTATGAGGAATTGCTGGAGCACTTCAAGGCTGCAAGAGCGAAGCAATTGCGAGAGGAAAGGCCCGCGTATATGGGATAATATTTATATAACACACATTTCTTGGTATTCCTATGCCAAATCCCGGCGATAGAGTGAAGGTTATAACAGTAGATGAAGAACTGGAAGGCATTCTGATGCCAGAAGATAAGGAATGTATGTATCTCAAGCTTTCCAGCGGATATAACATTGGCGTTGTCAAGAGCAAAGTGAAGAAAATAACAGTTCTCGCTTCTGCAAAAAAACAGCAGAAAGAAACCCCCACAGCCAAGCAGAAGCAAGGCCTTCCTACCATCACTATTTTGCATACTGGAGGAACCATTGCCAGCAAGGTGGATTATTCTACAGGAGCTGTAATTGCTAAGTTTTCTCCAGAAGATATCTTGCAACTCTTTCCAGAATTGCAGAAGATTGCACGTATTCACTCTCATCTCGTTTCCAATCTTCAATCTGAATCCTTGCGGTTTGGTCATTACAACCTCATGGCAAAAGCTATTGCCGAGGAAATCAAACAAAGAAAGCCCAAGGGCATTATCATCACCCATGGAACAGACACCATGCATTATACTGCTGCAGCATTAGCCTTTATGTTGGAAAATATTTCCATCCCCATCATTCTTGTTGGAGCCCAACGAAGCTCGGACAGACCAAGTTCAGATGCTGGCATGAATTTGCTCTGCGCAGCAACATTTATTGCAGAAACGGATTTTAGAGGGATTGCGATTTGCATGCACGAAAATCCGGATGACAATGCCTGTCTTATTCTACCCCCTTGCCAGTCCAGAAAACTGCATACTTCCAGGAGGGATGCTTTCAAGGCCGTGAATGATTTACCAGTTGCAAAAGTCGATTATGGGAAAGAAAAGATTGACTGGTTGAACAAGAATTACTATAAGGGGAAAGGTGAATTTCGAGCAACATTCATGAAAGAAAAAATTAAAGTTGGAATATTCCGGAGCCATACCAACACGATGCCAGAGGATTTTCTCCATTATAAAAACTTCGATGGTTTAATTTTGGAAGGAACTGGCTTAGGACATTTGCAGACCATGGGCTTTGATGCAATTTCGCAAATCAATGAAGAAAATAAGAAGGCCTTGGGACAGATCATCAAGAATGGATGCATTACTGTTCTGACTTCCCAGTGCATTTTTGGAAGAGTCAATATGAACGTTTACACCCCCCAGAGGCAATTACTGGAAATAGGAGTTATTCCTGGAGAAGACATGACCACAGAAACTGCCTTTATCAAGCTTGCCTGGCTGCTGAGCAACTATCCTAAGGAAAAAGTCAAAGAGTTGATGCAAAAAAATTTGCGAGGAGAAATCACCGAGAGAACAGACATTCGAGAACAGGTATGAAGCCTATCCAGGACATCGTGAACAGAATTCTCCATGATGCAAGCTTGCAAAAAGAAGAGTATGTGCTGTTCTACTATGACAGGATTGAAAAGGTGTTGAAGGAAATTCCTGCAACGAGTATTAAGAAACTGGAAGGTACATTTCTCATTCTACATCTGGAAGGAGAAGAAGTGGAAATTCCCCTACATAGAATTAGGGAAGTGAGAAAGGAAGGGAAACTGATTTGGAAGCGATAAGATTTTTATACCCTCCCTCTTTATTTCTCGTATGCGTATCTCCAAACTGAACCTCGTCTTCTCGGGCTCTGGGGTAAGATTCATTGCCCAGCTCTGGGCTTACATAAAAATCCAACGCTTGTTGAAATTCAAGACGGAAAATATCAATGCTCTTGTTGCAACTTCTGGAGGCACGATTCCTGCAACGTGGATTGCGTTAGGAAGGGAACCAGGAGAGCTGTGGAAGATTATTAAGAACACCGATATGCAAGAATTAGAAAGCCAGTTTCTGTTTTCCATACGGATGGTGCTGCTCTTTTCCATCGGCCTTCCGCTCCTCTCCCTTCTCCTTTTGTTGCTCTTCGGCGAAACGCTTGAGCAGCGCATATTCTTTTTCCTCTTCATCGTGATTCCTCCCTCTCTCATTTTTCTCTGGTTTCGGAGGAGATTTGGCATTTTTAGCACCAAAGCGATTCAGCGGCAACTCGAATTGCTGTTTAAAGAAAAGACTTTTCAAGACCTCATGATCCCTTTGCACATTGTTGCTTGGGATCTCAACAAGGGAGAAGTGATGCTTTTCAACAAGCAACGAACCCCCAACCTTTCTTTGGCAGAAGCATGCGGGATGAGCATGAACGTGCCTGGTGTCTTTCCAATCATTAGGAAAAGCTTTTTCAGAAAGGAACGCTGGATTGTTGATGGTGGCATCGGGGGCCATTCCTATTTCATAGATTTCTTTACAGACAGAAGCATTCCTCTTATCGGCATCAAGGTTAAATCTCCAAGGAAGGGGCTGCAGAAGTTGAGCATCAAGGATTTTATTATTGCCGTGCTCAATACCATTCAAGATGCTTTTGAACGGGAGCATATGGAGGATGCGGACTGGGCGCATACCTTTCAAATTATTACTGATATACCCTTTCTAGATTTTAACTTAACATTGCAGAGGAAGGAGCAGCTCAAGCAGGATGGTTTAAGAGCGGTGGATAGGAAAAGATTAATAAAGATTTGCGAGGCGTGTGTAAAGGAATGAAAACAGAGTATCAGGCTTTGGGCTTTAGAGCAGGTCTCGAGATCCACCAGCAATTAGAAGGCCGAAAACTGTTTTGCGATTGCCCAACCATCATCAGAAGGGATAAACCAGATTTTGTTGTCCAACGAAGATTAAGAGCAGCGGCAGGAGAAACTGGAGAAGTAGATATTGCCGCGTTGCATGAGATGGAGAAAGACAAATACTTTCTTTACCAGGGGTATTATGATACGACTTGTTTAGTTGAATTGGACGAAGAACCACCCAATCCAGTCAATCAAGAGGCTTTGAGAACAGCTCTACAGATAGCAAGATTGCTCCATGCAAAATTCATTGATAGGATGCAATTCATGCGGAAAACCGTGATTGACGGCAGCAATACCTCTGGCTTTCAGAGAACTGCCCTCATTGCAAGAAACGGGTACCTAGAGGTGAATGGCAAGAAAATAGATATTCCAACAGTCTGCTTGGAGGAAGAAGCTTGCCAAGTCATTGAGAGGAGAAAGGAGTATGATGTCTATAACTTATCCAGGCTCGGCATTCCCTTGATCGAGATTGCAACAGATGCCAGCATTTCCAGTCCAGAAGAATGCAAGGAAGCAGCGGCAAAGATCGGCATGATTCTGAGGAGTCTTCCTGGAATCAAAAGAGGCATCGGCAGCATCCGGCAGGATGTGAATGTTTCCATTAAAGGAGGAGCAAGGGTGGAGATTAAAGGCTTTCAGGAATATAAATCAATTCCAAAAGTGATCGAGCATGAAATGCAACGGCAGTTGAAATTGATTCAGCAAGGCAAGAAACCAAAGGAAGAAGTGAGGAAGGCAGAGCCGGACTTTACCACCTCTTTCTTGAGGCCAATGCCGGGAGCCGCAAGATTATATCCAGAAACCGATATCCCTATACTTATTCCTCCTTCTCTGCGAGAGGAGAAAGTTGAGCTGTTGGAAGAAAAGGCCAAGCAGATGGAGCAGTTAGGCCTAGGCAAGGATTTGGCTGAAGCGATTGTCAAGCACGGCAAAGCAACCTTTCTCCATGATATGGCAAAAAAGTATAAACAGGTTAAGCCAGCATTTGTTGCTGAAACCATAGTCTCTACACCAAAAACAATCAAGAAAAAGGAAGGCTTGGAGGTTGCTCCGACAGAAATGCAGTTCGAAGAGCTTTTCAGAGCCTTGGATGAAGGTAGAATTTCTAAAGAGGCAGTCTACAATATTCTGGCAGATTTGGGAAGAACGGTAAAACTTGATATAGGAAAATATGCAACCATGCCAGATGCAATATTGGAAAAAGAGCTGAAGAAGATCATTGAGGAAAATAAAGAATTGCCTTTCAATGCCTTGATTGGCAAGGCCATGGAGAAGTTACGAGGCAAGGCAGAAGGGAGGAAGATCGTGGAGATGTTGAAGAGATTGAATTCTTGAACCATAGACAAGGAGCAGGCCAACGAAGACTTGAACTTCTTTATACAAACGGATTCTTTGCATTGATGCCAGCTATCCTGGAAAAACTCTTCGTGTCTTCTGTGTAGATATGGAAAACATTATGCTCCAGCATGGCTGCTGCGATGAGTGCATCCCAATAGCTAACATCTGCAAGTATGCAAATATCCAATGCTCTGGATATTGTTTCTTTCCTAGGCTCTAGTTTTATTAATCCTTTAAACCCAAGCATGGTTTTGACGAAATCAGATGCTCGCTCCTTTGCTATTGGATTTTTAATCTTCTTTGTGATATTCACAAAGAATTCTGAAAGATTTTGGAGAGAAACTGCATATTGAGTCTTTCCTTCCCAACAGTCTTTGGCTAATGCTCTTGCTATCCTATATTTGGATCCTTCCGAACTATCAAATGCGTACACTAAAATATTCGAATCGAGAAGGAACAGCTCATCGGTCATAGAGTTCGTCTCGCGATTTTATTGTTATCTTTCCCATAGGAAACCCTTTTTCTGTCCAAGCCTTTAATTTATTTGCGAGTTGCTGCTGCTGCTTCTCCTCTATCCACCGTTGGAACGCTTCCATTATTGCTTCTCCGAGCTTTCCTTTCCCTTCCCCCTTCTCTACCTTCACCGTTCTCCGGAATTCCTCTTCCACTTCATCCTTTACATTGACCGTTATGGTGCCCAT
>JACOVN010000113.1 GCA_016177315.1 Candidatus Woesearchaeota archaeon | reverse complement strand
TCGTGGGTTCAAATCCCACTAGGCCCGTTCCATAATTTTTGGAGGATTTTAGAAAGAGGGTTAAAAATGGTCATGGATGCATTTCTTTTGAAAGTACTATTATCGTTCCTCGTAGGAGGTTTATATATAGCATTTACTATTTGGGTTTCTGAGAAATTTGGATCTAAAATAGGAGGGATTATTATAGGGCTTCCTTCAACAGTATTGATGAGTCTCTTGTTTCTAGCATGGACAAAAAATACTTCTGCTGCAGTTGCAGCTATTCCTATTGTACCTGTAGCGGTAGCGGTCAACTGTCTCTTTGTGGTAGCATTCATTTTTTTCTATAAGTATGGCCAGGCTATGGCATTATTAGTCTCCCTATTGGTATGGTTTGCACTCACCCTGCCTCTTGTTCTTTGGCATATTGATAATATACAACTATCGTTAATTCTTTCCGCAGTATATTTTTTGATCGCAGTGTTGCTCCTCCATAGATTTCCGCATAGGAAACTGGAACGCTTTTCCTTTGCGCCAAAAATATTTTTCTTCCGAACTGTTTTTTCAGGCATGATCGTTGCTCTTGCTGTTTATCTTGGGACTATCCTTAACCCATTATGGGGAGGGCTGTTTGGAAGTTTCCCTGCAGCGTTTTCCTCTTCCATGCTGCTCATTACAAAGGCACATAACATTGATTTTGCTGCATCGGTAGCCAGAACGATGCCCTATGGAAGCATAGGAAATGCTATTTTTGCAATAGCATTCTTTTTTCTGGTGCCTGCGTATGGTTTATTTATTGGCACAGTGCTGGCATACCTTTCCTCACTAATCACTGCAGTGATATTGTATAAATCCATAAGATAAGAATGGAATATTTAAATAGTGCCTCATTCTCAGTATGTCGTGGGATTGGAGCGAGCGTAGCGAGCGGAAATCCCACTAGAATGGTTTTTATCAAATTTTTCTCAAAAATTTGCCACGGTGGCAGAATCCGGCTAATGCGTTCGCCTCGAATCGCGGAAAGAGAGCGAATGTCCGCAAGGACGTCCAGGTTCAAATCCTGGCCGTGGCGTTATTGTTTCCACATATCCCCTTCCAACTTCAGCCAGGGTTTGGCATAGTGCTTCGCTCGCACAGCAGTATCTGCATAAATCGTAAAGCCTGCCTTCTTCGCTGCCTGGCAGAAGCCAAAATCGTCAAATCCTCCCACATGCTGGAACGTAATGTTCTCAAGGACTTTCCTCTTAATCAGGGTACAACCCAAGCCACAGGCATCAATTTCAAGAAGCTTTTTTGATTTTATTTCTTCTGGTTTCAAGGGCACAAGACGGCCTCGAAATTTCTTTTGTTCGTGGAATGCCAAGGGCAAGAGAACATTTTTCCCCTTCAATCGCATCGTGTTCAGGTAAATGCCTGCAACAATATCCTTGTTATGGGAAAGTAATCGTTTCAAGGCATCCGGTTCTGGAATAACATCCTGCTCTAGAGAGAAGAAGAAATCGTATTTGCCTTTGAGGAATTTTTCTCGTAGAATGTTTCTATTTTCCACGAGTAAATTTCTCACATCTTCGCTCTGCTTTCCCTTGATGGCGGGAATACCTTTCTCTTTTAGCAATGACAAATAACTGCCATCTGGAGAAGTATCCACCAAAAGAATATCGAAATGTTGGTAGTCCACATTTTTCAGGAATGCTGCATAGAGGTCTAGGCAATACCTTTTCCCTGCATAGGTGGGGCATCCGATAAGGACCTTTGACTGCATGACCACGACAAAGAGGGGAGGATATATATTTCTTTTGGGCAATGGGAAACTTTATATACCCGGAGAAACAAAAACCTTTCATGGATAAAAAAGCGGTCGGAAAGCAGGCGATGTGGTGGATCATTATTGTCGTCGTCGTCCTGCTCGTCATCTGGTGGGTCTGGTTCAGATAAGCCCCCAGGGGAAGAAGACGGAAAGGGAAAGATTTTAATATAGGAGTTTCTTGTCCTATGCTGCGCCCTACTCACACTCGTACGAGCCAAGATGAATACGAGACGTTCAGGGCGCAAAACAATTTTGCAATGCTATTTTCTGGAAGAAGAAATGCCGGTGGCGATATTTGAAATCGCGACCCCGTCGTTTCTGACAACGGTTACCGCTGCTATGAGCGACGTGCTCTAACCAGGCTAAGCTACACCGGCATATGCGAGAAAAAGGGTCATGGGGTTTTTATAAAGGTTACCCCTCTTTTTTCAACCACGCGACAATCTCTTCCTTCATTGCCCGCATTGCATTGCCTTCATACTGCTTCCCAGGCCAATGCTCCAAGCCATCTCCCTTAAATCTGGGGACAATGTGCAAATGCATATGGAAAATGACTTGTCCCGCTTCCTTGCCGTTGTTCATGCCCAAGTTGTAGGCATCTGCCTTGCTCGCCTTTACTACAGCAGGAACAAGCTTCCTTGCAACAGCAAATAGTTTTGCTGTCATTGCTTCCGGCAGTTCCAGAAAATCCTTATAATGCTGTTTCGGAATGACCAAGGCATGTCCTGGATTAATGGGAGCAATGTCCAGAAAAGCAACTGTTTCTTCGTCCTCATAGATCTTTGCACAGGGAATCTCTCCCTTGACGATTTTGCAGAAAATACAATCTTCAGCCATGCTTGCCTGGGGAGGCTAGAGATTTTTAAATGTTCTGTTCAGCTTCTCCAGCAATGCCTGCAATTCGGTAAAGGAATAAACGCAATAATCTGCCCCGGAATCTTGATTGCCGAAGAGCACCACCATAGCACCCATGCCTTGTGGCAATTTCAAATCGCGCTCATAGTTATCCCCAACAACAAGACACTCTTCTGGCTTCACTCGTAATTCTTCCTGTGCTTGGAGAAAGTAGGTTGCACTCGGCTTCATAGTCCCTGCACGTTTTGGCGTGATGAGCACCCCCACATAATCAATGAGCCTAAATTTTTTGAATTTGGCAAGAGCAAGCTCTTCATCATCTTCCGTGACGATACCGATCTTAATGTCCAGGCTTTTTGCAAAGGCCAAGAACTGTTTTGCTCCTCCAATGAGTAAAATGTTGGCAAGAACAGCATCGAAAAATATCCTGTAGGCTTGTTCCACCTGTTCTTGAGGAATGTTCAACTGCCGAGCAAGCAACCCATAGGAATATCTTCTTGTCCGTTCAAATGGAATTTTAGAATCTTTTATCCGTTCGACGATGCTCTGGAAAAGGGCATAGAGCTCCTTCGGATTTTTATCGGTCTGTTTTGAGAAATATTCCATCGCTTTTATATCACAAGATTTCGCAATTTCTTTAGTTGCATAGAGAGTATTATCAGCATCAAAGAGAATCGCTCTAATCATTTTTCTTCTTCACCATCTGCTTGAACTCTGCATACAGGGTTGCATTATCCTCCACATCCTCCAGGAGATTGGTGTTGGGCCCAATGATGCAACCATTTCCAATTTTTATGCCTGGCATAATGGAGGTATTAATGCCGGTTTTTACATTTCTGCCACAGATCGTCCCAAAGAAATCCATGCCGGTATCTATTTTTTCTCCCTTCACCACCGTCTTTACTGTTTGCCTGTCTAGTCTCCTATTAGCGGTAATGGTTCCAGCACCAAATCTGCACCCATCATCCACAATACTTTCACCAAAGAAATTCTTGTGGAAGTGCACATCATCGTAGATTATGGAGTTTTTGATTTCTGTATCGTGGCCAACCATGCAGTTGTCTCCAATGCTGCTGTACTGCCGGATAAGGGTGTTGTTGCCAATCATGCAATTGCTGCCGATAGTGCATGGTCCTTTGATTATTGCATAATCCATAACCCTGGTGTTGTCTCCAATGGCAACGTTGCCTTCAATAACTGCTTTCTTGCTTATCTTGGCTTTCTTGCTGATACCCCTCTTCAAAAATCTGTCCATGAGATATTTGCTTATAGCAAATAAATGCCATGGGTATTTTAAAGAGAAGGTTGCAAGATTCTTCAAGGTCACAGCATACACTGGATTTTCTCTCGCGTAAGCAGTAATGGCCTGCTCGAAGCTATCATCGGAAGCGGGAATGTTCTCGAGAAACGGTATCAAATCCTTAGGCAACAAATAAACACCAACAACGCGCAAGTTGCTTGGCTCTGTTCCTTGCTTTGGTTTTTCCGCGATGCTCAAAACCTTGTTGCCCTGCAATTGAAAGATGCCGTACAGCCAAGGTTGTTTTGTGGGCGTGGCTACGAGGATCGATGTTGGACATTTCTGAAACAGTGCAAGCATTGGTTTTATGACTTCGGCGCAATTGATAGAACTCGCATTCAACACAAAAAAGAGGTCTTGCAGATGATGCTTTGCAGCAAGCACGGCATCCCCCATGCCCAGAGGATTTTGCTGAATAGCATACTGAATCCGAATTCCAAATTTCTTCCCATTGCCAACGTAGCTCTGGATAGAGGCATCGTGCGGAGAAACGACCATCACAACCTCCTTTATTCCACATTGTTTCAATTCCTCGAGTGTGTAGTGGAGTATAGGCTTTCCCAGTATTTCATACATCGCCTTATGCTTTTCCTTGCCCAAGGGCCAGAATCGTGTATTGGCTCCTGCTGCCAAAATAACCGCTTGAGAGGGCTTTTTAACCATTTTACAGTCTTGAAGAAAGATGATATTTAAAGGTTGTTATGAGGGAAAAGAGAGGGGTAAAAGGGGAATTTTAGGCTAATTGGATTTTAGCTTTGACTATATGCATGTCTTGCTCGAGATGAGTAAGATTCTGTTTTACGAATCCCATATCCTTTTCTAGATTTGACACCTTATTTTTGACTATTCCCATATTAACTTGAAGCTTTTGAAC
>JACOVN010000109.1 GCA_016177315.1 Candidatus Woesearchaeota archaeon | reverse complement strand
GGAAGAGGATTTTGATGTTATCCACTGTATGAATATGACTTCCCTTGGTGCTGTTACCCTCAAACCAAAAATTAAAAAACCATTTATCGCCCATGTGAACAGTTACCTCTTTGTGTGTCCTAAAGGAGATCTCTGGTACCACGGCAAAGAAATTTGCAAGATTCACTGCAATTACAATACCTTTGTTCCTTGCTTAAGGGACTGCCAGGATGTGGGAAAGATGAAGGTAACACCCTGGCTAAAATACAATCCAATCGCGCTTTCGAATATCTATGCAAGGTATTTTCATTTCAAGCAATGGTTGCATGCATTTGATGCTGTTGTTGCCATCAGTACCTATGTTCAGGAGCGCTTGGCATTTATTGGATTGAAGAAGGAAAAAGTATTCGTGCTGCATAATATCCTCGATTTGGAGCCATATCTCAAGATGGCAGTAAAAGGAGAAGGGAAAGGCGAAAGGAACGGCAAAGGAGAAAGGAAGGGCAAAGGAGAAAAGGAGAAAAGGAAAATACAAATTCTCTATCTCGGAAATTATGCAACATTCAAAGGCCCGCAAATTCTGCTCGAAGCAGTCAAGGAGTTACAGGGAGTAGCTTGCCACTTCTATGGCAGCGGACCTATGGAGCTTGCCCTGAGAGCGATGGCTGTGCAGTACCCCCATATTCGAATCCATGGAAGGGTTGCTGAGGAGCAACTTCCAGAACTCTATGCAAAGACAGACATCGTTGTATTTCCTTCGCTTTGGCCAGAGCCGTTTGGAAGAGTTCCCATGGAAGCCATGGCAGCAGGAAAAGCGGTTATAGCCTCCAATATTGCTGGCATTAGAGATACTGTAGATGCAAAAACAGGTATCCTAGTGCCGCCAGGAGACGTCAAGAGCTTGCGAAAGGCTTTGGAAAAGTTAATAAACAATCCAACGCTGCGAGAGAGGCTGGGAAGCAACGGAAGGAAAGAAGTGAGGGAGAAATTCAGCGGTGAAAAAATAGCTCGAGAAATGATACAAACCTATAGTGCGGTGTGCAGGAAATGAAGGGAGAGAGGAGAGACGAATGCAATGAAGCAAGGCAAGAAAAAGAAAGGCATGAAGGTATTGATGGCTGGGATTTTTGATTTGGAGGATTACATGCGAGGCAGGGTGCTCTACCAGGGCCTAAAGCAGAACAAGGTAGAGGTGGAGCTGCTTTTGAATCAGAAGCAAGGAAAGTATCGAAGATTATTCAGGAGATTCAAGCAGGGAAACTTTGATGTCCTTCTGGTCAATGGAAAAATCGTCATGCTCATTGCAAAGCTTGCCATGTGGTGGCACAAAAAGCCCATTATCTTTGATGTGTTCATCTCCGATTATGATACCTTAGTTCAGGATAGGAAGATTATCAGAGAAAAATCTTTGAAGGCAAAGCTCCTCTGGCTCTTGGATAAGTATTCTTGTCTGTTTGCTGATGCAATCATCCTGGATACCAACGCTCATGTAGATTTCTTCGTGCAGGAATTTAATCTTTCCGAGGAAAAATTTGAGGTCATTCCAGTGGGGTGTGATGAGAGCATCTTCAAGCCAAGAAAGAAGCCAGAAACTGGGAAATTTTTGGTTTCGTTCTACGGGTCCTTCATTCCTTTGCAAGGGGTGCAGTTCATCATCAAAGCGGCAAAGTTACTGCAGCCGATGCATGTCTACTTTGAGTTGATTGGAGAAGGGCAAACGTATGATACGATGAAAGAATTGGCGAAAGATTTGGGATGCCAGAATGTTCAGTTCCTGGGAAAGAAACCCTTGCAGGAGCTGCCGAAGCATATGGCAAAAGCAGATGTCTGCTTGGGCATCTTCGGGAAAACAGACAAAGCCAAAAGGGTTATTCCAACAAAGGCTTATGCTGCTCTTGCGATGCGAAAGCCATTGGTTACTGGCGATACGCCTGCTGCTAGGGAACTTTTGAAGGACAGCGATACCTGCATCTTCTGCAAAATGGCAGATGGAGAAAGCTTAGCGAATACGATAGGCCTGGTAAAAACGGATAAGATCATCAGGGAGAAGATTGCCGAAAACGGATATCAGCTTTTTGTGAAGAAGTGCAGCAGCAAAGTCATTGGCAAGATGCTAAAGGATTACTTGGAAAAGGTTGTGGAGCATCACCGATAGTGTAGTTTTTCGTGGATTTCTTTTTCCATGGGATTCTCTTCCATAACCTATATAAATCAACCCTTTCCTCAACCTCAAATCCCTACCATGGCAACATACAGCATTTTAGTGACTGGAGGAGCAGGCTTTATTGGGAGCTTTGTTGTGGATAGGCTTATTGAGGAAGGCCATAGAGTGAAAATTCTGGACAATTTAGAGCCGCAGGTGCATCAGAGCAAGATACCCCAATATCTCAACAGGAAAGCGGAATTCTTGAAGGGAGATGTGTTGCGCGATGCTGATTTGAAAAAAGCGTTAGAGGATATAGAGGTTGTCTTCCATCTGGCTGCGAGGGTTGGCATTGGACAGAGCATGTATCAGATTAAGGAGTATGTGGAAACTAATACCTTCGGTACGGCAAAGCTTTTGGATATGCTCGTGAATGGAAAGCACGATATCAAAAAATTGGTTGTGGCTTCGAGCATGAGCATCTATGGAGAGGGCAGCTACCATTGCGAGAGATGCGGGGAAGTAGAAGCACATCTGAGAACAGAGGAACGACTGAAAAAACAGGATTGGGAGATGCACTGCCCAGGCTGCGGAGGAATAGTACAACCGATGCCAACCAAGGAAACGAAAACCTTGGTACCCTCCAGCATCTATGCGATCACGAAGCAGGATCAGGAACAGATGTGCTTGGTGACAGGAAAGGCTTATGGTATCCCTACTGTCGCTTTGCGATTCTTCAATGTGTATGGCCCAAGACAATCCTTAAGCAATCCCTATACCGGAGTTGCAGCAATCTTCATGAGCAGGATTAAGAATGACAATCTCCCTTTGATTTTTGAGGACGGAAAGCAGAGTAGGGATTTTACCTCTGTGCACGACATTGCTGCTGCCAGCATTCTGGCGATGCGGAGCAAGTCAGCGAGTTATGAGGCATTGAATGTGGGCACAGGCAATCCCATTACTGTTCAGCAGGTTGCAGAAATTCTTATGAAATTGTTCGGCAAGACTATGAAGCCTGAGATTGTTGGCAAGTACAGAAAAGGAGATATTCGGCATTGTGTTGCGGACATCAGCAAAATAAAAGATATATTGGGTTTTGAGCCGAGAGTTTCTCTTGAAGCAGGAATGAAGGAATTAATCCAATGGGCGGAGAAAGAGGAAGCTGAGGATAAGGTGGCAGCAGCAACGCAGGAACTGAAAGCAAAAGGATTGGTATAGTTGTATAGTTCTGCAGAGTTCTTTGCCTGTCAGGTTATTT
>JACOVN010000108.1 GCA_016177315.1 Candidatus Woesearchaeota archaeon | reverse complement strand
ATCTTGGAGTGAATTCCAAAGCAACAAATTTCTCTCCAGCCCTTGGCTTAGCTTTCTTTTCCTTGATTGGTTTTGCAACTCTCTTTGGCCTTGCCTTTGGCGCCAACACAAGGAAGTAATAGGTTACCAAGCCCAAGACACCCAAGAGAACCACGATTAAAATCCATGGAAGCAGGATTTGGAATAAGGTTTTTGCTCTTAATTTTACTTCCAATTCCTTGACATACTGCACATCCTGGCCATAGGGATTCACCAGGCCTGCCTGAATCGCAATAGGATATATCCCCTCCACAACATCAGCGGTTGGCTGCGTGATCAAGGAAAGTACTTTGCTCTCTCCAGGCTGAAGGAACATGGCAGTTTCATTCAGGAACATCCAGTTCTGACCAAGTACTTGCACAAGGTATTGCCCATCCCGTATGCCCTTATTCGTAAAGGTGACGTAATTCTCCGTTGGCACATACCGAACCGTATACCTCTCTTCAGTCTCAATATCCAGTGCAGACGCTTGGGACAACGGAACAGTCCGGAAATTTGTTATTCTTTCCTGAGCAATGTAGGGAACATCCACAATGCCAGCAGTAAACCCTGTTGCAAAATCCTCTACCAACGAGCACGGAGGCCGAATAACTTGATTGACCATTCTGCTCTCTCCTGATTTTAAAGAGAACGTATTGGCATCCAGGGAAATAAAGTCAGGCCCTTCCAGGTTCACCCCAAACCTTGTTTCTTTTGTTCCAACATTCGTTATTTGCATCCCTACCTTATTCGGTTCGCAGCTGACAATGGTTAAGGTCTCTGTCTCAGGAACTAAGGAAAGATCAAAACAATTGTTCAGCATCACCGTGAATGCTCTCTCCTGCTCTAATGCTCCTTTCTCTGTCTCTGCCTGTAAGGTAAAGACATACTCTCCGGGCATTGCGTCTGCAGGATCCAGTAGAATATTGGTTGGCAACCGCTCTCCAGGGAACAGGAAGAGTTCCTCATGCTCCAAACTTCCCCATCTCGGGCCTTTCAGTGTAAGATCGTAAAAATTGGCAATATCTGCTGTGTTCTTGATAGTGACTGGAATCGTATTCAAGACATACCTGCAGGCCTCGTAATTGTCCTGCATCTGGATGGTGTACGCATAGCATGCCCCAATATTCAACCAGAAGGGATGCCTTCCCTCAATCTTGTTGCTCTGACTTACCGCCACAATCTCAAAAGCCTTTTCTCCAAAAATTTCGCAAGGATAGTTGATAAACACACTCGCCAGTTTCTTTTCTCCTGGACCCAAGAAGAGCAATGGTTCAGAGACGGTTGCAGCACCATCCGGCTCTACAAAGACTTCAAAGGAGTCAGGGAAATTCTGGGTATTCTGGATTTCAAACTCAAATACCTCAGGAACACACGGGCAATTGGTTTTTCGAAATTCTGAAAGGGGCGCAATGTTCAGGTTAATGCACGCATCTACATCCACTTCCTGTACAACCTCCTTCTCCACATCAAAGGCAGTCTCAATTTTCGTGATGAGATCATAGGTTCCTTCGCTGTTACAAGGAACGTGGACAAACTGCCTGACTACCTTTGTTTCTCCAGGTTGCAGGGTAAAGCTCTGCTCAGTATAGCTCGCCCAGGGCGCAGCCATTCCTTCTTTAGCAATGCGATAGCTGCTTGGTACCTCTCCTGTGTTTTCTACTATAATGTTGCCTTCTCGTAAGCCGCAGGAACAGACTGCTAGTGTTTTACTCTCAGGAAAGGCATGGAAGTCCTCCTGCAATGCCGTTATCGAGATAGGGAAAAATAAGAGCAGTATCAAGAAGAGCATGACCATAGGCAACCTTTTCCATTTACTACTCATTGTAAATACCCCAAAGTTGCTACTGTAAAGAAATACACTATATATAAATGTTTTGCTTTTTCCGAGGAAAGATTTAAATAGCTCTGAAACCCCAAAAAGGCTTGAAAAGGGGATATCAGTCATGAGGATAGCTTTTAAGGGTGCAGGATGGAAATTTATCTCGATAATGCTGCAACTACCAGAGTAGATCAGAAGGTGGTAGAAGCCATGCTGCCTTTTTTTCTGGAAACCTATGGCAATGCACATTCCATGCATCAAGCAGGGAAAAAGGTGATGGAGGCAGTGGAAAAGGCCAGAGAAGTTCTTGCAAGAAAAATACAAGCAAATCCAGGAGAGCTCTTCTTTACTTCCGGAGGGACAGAGGGCAACAATCTTGCAATCAAGGGAATCCTGCAGGCAAACAAGGACAAGGGAAACCACATCATTACCTCAGCTATCGAGCATGCCTCTATCTTAGAAACATGCAAAGCCCTACAGAAGGAGGGATATAAGGTTACTTTTCTGCCTGTAGATCCAGAGGGATTTGTTAACCTCGAACAATTACGAAACGCAATTACAGAAAAAACACTGTTGGTTTCGATCATGCACGCGAACAACGAAATTGGAACGATTCAAGATATTGCAGAAATGGGGAGGATTTGCAGAGAAAAGAATATCTTATTCCATACCGATGCTGTGCAGAGCTTCTGCAAAGAGGAAATAGAGGTAGAGGAAATGAACATTGACCTTCTCAGCATCAGCGGGCATAAGATTCATGGCCCCAAAGGCATCGGTGCACTGTACAGAAGGCAAGGAATCAAGATAACCCCTTTATTGCGTGGGGGAGAGCAAGAGCAACAGATAAGGTCAGGAACGTTGAATGTGCCGGCCATTGTTGGTTTTAGCAAAGCTATTGAGGTCTTTTCTGAAACAGATATCGAATGGATGCAGCAACTGCGCGACATGCTTTTGCAAAGCATACTGGAAAATATTCCTTTCACGAAGCTGAATGGCTCCAGAGAGAAGAGGCTTTGCAATAATGCCAATGTTGCCTTTGAGTATGTGGAAGCAGACTCTCTCTTAACGCAGTTGGATAGCCATGGCATCCGCGTTTCCACTGGCTCTGCCTGCGAAAGTTATAGTCTAGAACCTTCCCATGTTTTGCAAGCTATTGGTTTATCTCCAGAACTCGCTCATGGTACCTTGAGATTTTCCTTAAGCAAGTATACTACCAGGGAGGAAATCCACTACACCATCCAGAAGCTCATGGAAATTGTCGATTCTTTACGGAAGGTAAATGCATTAGTGGGTTAGCATATGGTTCTTTTGTGTCGGTATGGGGAAATTGGATTGAAAGGGAAGAACAGGATTTTCTTCGAGAGAAAATTACAGGAGAATATGCAGTTTGCATTGAAACAGCATCAGCTGCAAGGAACCATCAAGAGAATCGATGCACGGTTTCTTGTTTTTTGTAAGCAAGAGCACGAGGCTTTGCAAGCTTTACAGAAAGTTTTCGGCTTAACCTCCATCAGCACTGCTCTGATAACTCCATTAGAATATACTATCATAGAGCAAGCAATCCAGCAGCTTTTGGAAGGAAAGAAGTTTTCTACCTTTGGCATTCAAGCATCGAGGGCAAGGAAACTATTCCATTCCTCTCAAGAGATAGAGACAGAACTCGGAAGGTTTGTACAAGAGCGATTCCAGAAAAAGGTACAGTTGGATAATCCAGATCTGACACTGTTTGTGGAGATTATGGATCAAGCCTACCTCACCACAGAGAGAATTGCCTGTTTTGGAGGTCTTCCAACAGGCATTGAAGGCAAGGTTTTAGCTCTGCTGGATTCTGAGGAAAGTGTTTTTGCAGCATGGCTGTTGATGAAAAGGGGTTGTTATATTATTCCAGTGGCACTTGACGGGCAGAAACCAGTAGATATAACTTTACTTCAAAACTTTTACTGCACAGAGAAAGTAAGAAAAGCAAAAGATTGTAAAGCTCTGTTGGAAATAGCAAGAGAACAGCGATGCCAAGCCATGGTAACAGGACAGATGCTTGAACAGTATCAAGATTTGCCCGTCCCTCTCATTATCTTTAGGCCTTTAATTGCCTTTGAAAAAGAAACGATCAAGAAGAGAATGGAAGAATTATATGCTGTTGCATCCTGTTGAGCAGAAAGTCAAGCAGACTATTGAACAATATAACCTGATCCAGCCAGGAGAAAAGCTCTTGGTGGCTATTTCAGGAGGGCAACTATCCATTTCCAGTGAAAACTTTATTAACATACCTAAGATATTCTGCTCCTATGACCTCATTTAATAGATATCTTGGTTTACTAATTTTGGGAGTTTTCTTCCTATCGCTTGTAGGAATCTTCGATAGATTACTTTATCCAATTAGTGGCTATGTGAATACTTTCTTTGGCTATTGTATAGTGATTATTTTAACAATTATGTTTATTCTTTTCAACAAAAACAGTAAAGAGCTAAAACTAAAGGATAAAAAGAAAGAATTAATGTTCCTGGCTCTCGGCCAACT
>JACOVN010000107.1 GCA_016177315.1 Candidatus Woesearchaeota archaeon | reverse complement strand
TTCTACGGACCGAAGATTGACTTTCACATCCAGGATGCCTTGGGGAGAAGCTGGCAATTAGCTACCATCCAATTAGACTTCAATTTGCCAGAGCGATTTGATTTAACATACGAGGGCCAAGACGGTAAAAAGCATAGGCCCATTATGATCCATAGAGCGATTCTTGGAAGCTTGGAAAGGTTTATCGCCGTGCTGACAGAGCACTATGCAGGAAAATTCCCTCTCTGGCTTTCTCCGGTGCAGGTTATTATTCTGACTATTGCAGATCGGCATGCATCCTATGCAGAAAAGATTAGGAAGCAGTTCTTCGATGCCGGCGTCAGAGTGGAAGTAGATAGCAGAGGGGAGTCTATTCCGAAGAAAGTGAGGGAAGCACAACTGCAGAAGATACCTTATATTTTAGTTGTGGGAGACAGAGAAGAGAAGGATGAGACCGTTACAGTAAGAACGAGAGATAACATAGTGCACGGGGAGAAGAAGGTTGCTGCATTTATAGAGCAAATAAAGGGAGAGATTGTAAGAAAAGCCTAGCTACTCAGGTTTCTTGCTGATAAATGACTCTTGCAACCCAGTTTCTTGCGCTATGCGCGCGATAGCGAATAGTTTGGAAATGGATACCAAGGATTTCCCCTGCTTCTTTGTTCGTGCTGCAGCGATCCCTGATGGTGACGATGTAGGCATCTCTGGCCTGCCGAAGAGAGAATTGCCGTTGGACAAAAGGAAGGTAATTTGGGAATGTGGCTCGCAGGAATTTGAAGAAATGTGCATGCCAGCTTTTGGATTCCCACGCCGGCTCTCCAACCAACGCTCTAGCTTCTATCAGATATGTTCGCAGAGAGCTTTGTTGCATTTTTAGGACTCTTGCTGCCTTCCATAGGCCCCATCGCTGATAAGCATCCGCTACATAGGCGCAATACAGGGCAGCGAACTCCCTGTCTGTGTGGCAATGCCGAGGTGGAAGGGCATAATCGGGTTGTTGCCTGCTTCTCACAAGATTAACAATATAGGGCTTGGATTTTCCGAGGAGCGCTGCAACATACTCATAGGTATCGCTGACACTGTGTTCCGTAATAACGCTCCACCGAAGGTGTTGAATAACTTTGCTGCGGAAACCATCGTAGGTGAGATGGGGAGCATCTCGGCGGTAGGGGATAAGCTTACCAACAACCGCTGTTGGAAACAGCATCTCCAAGAGGCGCTGAAGATACCTTGCAATAGAGTGAGAACGTTCGCATGGCACCTTTTTGCGCATTCGTCGAATGAAGTATTGCCGATGTCGAAGGACGCGATACGCAGATCCCTCATCTGCTGCTCTTTGAAACACAGCATCCACATAGAGGGAACAAAGAGCATCGAGCAAGGAAGGAGGATTTCCTAGTCTCTGTTGGAGGACGGCAACTCGTTGCTCAAGATTTACATGAGGAGCGATACGGTTGGGTGGAGAGGCCATTGCCTTATTCCTTTGAGGCACAACAGTATCTGCCATCCATTCTAAAATTTGCTCACTCTGTTCACTCTTTGGCGTATTGCCTTCTGCCATCAATTCCCACCCTTAGAGGCGAGGAATACGCAATGGCATAAAAACCTTGCGGTAGAAGCCATGCCAGAAAAGAAAAGCCTATTTCTCCATCAACTCCTTCTTCAGGAAATCAATGCGTTCCTGGACATCCTTTCTTGCTTCTCTCTGGAAGGGCCAGAAGTCATGCTTTGCCGGAAGCTCTGGGGACCGTTGCTGTTTTTCTGCCTGCCGTTGCAGTTTCCGCGCTCGTCTATTCTGCACCCAGGCCCTGAATCCATGCGATTTCTCCTGCGTTGCCTGCACAGGCTGCTGCTGCACCTGTCGCTTTTTCTCTGCCTGCTTCTGGAGCCAAAGCTCTCTCTTTCTTCTCAGGATTTCCTTCTTCACCTGCCTTTTTTCCTTCCATTTCATCCACGATCCTTTCCATCCTGCAGGATACTCCTTCTTCTCCAGCTCTGCAATTTCTAGGGGGATGTTCTTCTGCTTGTGAATCTTGTAGAGCGTATGTACCTTGAAAGCATGCTGGGCATAGAGCAGCAAGGCAAAGAACAGGGCAATGTAGAAAACGAGGAGGAGCAAGTTTCCAATCAACTGCCCATAGCCAAACTCGAAGATGATGCTCTGCCTAAGCATATTGTCGCTGAGCACGAAAGGATTATACGCAGCAATCTTCTGGAGAATCTTTGGCATGCTCTCGATAGGGAGGATAGCGCTGGAGAAGAACAAAAAGACGCTTGCAAAGCTGATGGCTGCTAAGGTGGTAGTTTCCTCAGACTTGAACAATGCTCCAACCAACATCCCTGTCAAGATAAAGAAAGTGATGACGAAGAAGATAATGACTGGAGTGACAGCGAACGTTGCAAACACATTGGCCTTGAAGAAGACGCCTGCCACAATGAGGAAGACGATAATCTGGAACAGCAGGAGGACGAAGGAAGTGAGGAAAAGTCCTGTGAGGAAGGTGGTATCGTGTGTTGGGGTAATGGCGTTTCGGAAAAATGCCCTGGATTTCTTCTCCACGATCATCAAGGTGCTCCCAAGGAGAATACCAGTGATCATGATGATGAGCACCATTAAGGTGGGGAAGAGGTAGTTGAAGTAGGTGTCAACGGCAACAGGCCTAATAGTGGTAGTAAAGGGACTGACAATTTTGGTTGGGTCAAGAATCTCTATGCCGCCAATGTTGTCGTTAATCTTATCCAATGCTACCTGGAGCTGGTTGATTTTCTCAATATTGGTTTCCAGCAAGGCCTTGGTATGCTGCACATTCTGGTTGATGATTTCCCTGGAATTGGCTGCTTCTGCGAGCTGTGCCTTGGTGTCTTCTAGCTTGGTGTTCAGGTTGGAAAGCAATCCCCCAATTAAGGTATCGGTGCCAGAGCCGTAGAGTTCCTGCAAGTCCTTCTCCAACGTTAAAAGGTCTTCTTCTGCAGTGTCCAGCACATCATCCACTGCTAATTGCTGGCTTGCAGTGAAATTGAATTTTCCGTAGCTTCCCTCCAGGTTGTCAATCAGGTCCAATGCTCTACTGACCACTTTCCTGGATTTTTCATTGTAAAGGCTAACTGCATTCTCCAGGTTTCCTACCTTAAAGCCTTCCTCATCTAGCTTCAGGTTAATGCCATGGAGAGTTCTCAGCATATCTGCATTGATGGTTTCCAATTGGCTGGTCTTAATGGACAATTCCACTAAATTGGGAAGATTAGTGCTGACCTCCCCTTTAGTAAAATCCAGGCTCTTCACCAATGTTTGGGTTAAGTCTTCGCTAATCTCCGTGGAGCGAGAAGCGACCTTCTGAGAAATAACTTCCAGCACATTCCAGACTAAATTGATTTTGGAGAGATCGACATGGAAGGTGATATTATTGCTGGACATTTGGCTGATCTCAAAATCTTTGGGAAAGATCAGGCAAACATGGGCGATGGCTTGCTTCACTTTGGTAATGCACGCTTCCTCAGAAGGATACTTCGTAACCGTAAACTGCTGCTCGTTCAGCTTCTCCAGCATGGAATTGGACAATTCATTAAATTCTGGAGAATACGTGGCAACGGAGAGGGCATACGGCTGGGTATTGCTGAAGGCCAAGCCAAGCAAGGAGATAAGAATCAAAGGGCCAAGGATGATGATCAAGGCAGAGCTCTTGGTTCTCAAGAGTAGCTTAAAATTCTTCTCCATGATCCGCTTGATTTTTTGCATCATGGTATTATCCTGATTTCCTCGTGATGCTCTCAAATACTTCACTCAAGCTGGGCAGTTTGAGCTCCACATCCAGGATATGCTCCCCTAACTTCTCCAATATATGGATGAGGTGGTGCAATGCCAATTCTGCTTTCTGAGTGTAAATTACTAACTTCCTGCCTTCTCTTCGCATATCGGAAATGTCCAGCTTCTTCGCCTTCAATGCCTGGATGACTTTCTCGTAATTTCCAGAGATTGTTTCCAGATGGATTTCCTCGCTCTTCGTGTAGTGTTTCTTCAGCTCGTCCACAGAGCCTTGCCAAGCAATTTTCTTGCTATGCAGCAAAGCAATCCTGTCGCAGAGGCTCTCGATTTCATCCAGGAAATGGGAGGCAATGATAACAGTGGTTCCTTTCGCATTGATGGCTCTCACAAGGTCCCACATCTGCTTTCGGAGAAGGACATCGAGGTCTGCTGTAGGTTCATCCAATATGAGGATTTTGGGGTTGTGAATCATGGCACAAGCGATATCCAACCTTTTCTGCATCCCTCCAGAGAGATTGGCAGCTAAGGCTTCCCGGTGCTCATCCAAGCCAACCAGGTTGAGAATCGTTTTGGTATTCTCCCGGATGCTCTGCTCAGAAAGATTGTACAGAGAGCCGAAGTAGGCCATGTTCTCCTCCACTGTTAAATCATCGTAGAAGGAAGGAACTTGTGCTGCAAAGCCAAACAAGCTCCGGAACTTCCTCTGCTCTGCAAACACAGAGCGGTAGGAGCTCCCCTGCATCGCCAATGCCTCAAAACTCTTAAAGAGAATCTTCCCCTTATCGTTCTTCATAAAGCCTATCAAGAGTTCCAGCAAGGTAGTTTTCCCTGCTCCAGAAACGCCAATGATGCCGAAGATCTCCCCAGGATAGATTTGTAGGTTGACGTCTTCCAGCACAGAAGCGCGAAAGCGTTTGGCAACATTCTCGGTCTTCAGAACGGGTTCTTGCCTTCCCTGCCCACCTTGACCCATTTTCTCCTCCTGCAGCATGGCTTTATAGGCCGGAAGTGCGTATTTAAAGTTTGGTTACCATTGATGAGTGGGAGTTTAGTGTTAAAATAGCGATATTCCTTTAGCTGCCAAGAAATCATTCACTCCTCGCTTCGCGAGGGTAGGATCATTTTGCTGCAAACGCTGGTCGAGCAGCATGCCCGCTGCGCCATAGACACCCGCAAGGGCATAGTTTTCGAGCCTTCGATACGATTCTTCGAGATGCTGGAGACACACGCGGTAATCGACAACATCCTTAAATGGTACCATAAGGCATCGTTCATATTCTGCGATTGCCTCTCGAATTTTCTCTGGGTGTGAAATGGAGTAATATTTGAAAATGCTTCCGCGATGAGACCGGACAGTAGTTTCGTAAACACTGTCGGGATGCTGCTGCAAGAATGCTTCACTGGCAAACAAGAAATCCTCTGCTTGTTTTTTGTTGAAGGATCCGCGCTCTCCAAAGGTTGTGAAGTACAGGGCTTCCAGCTCCAGAAATGCGACTGTCCCCTTTTGGATGATTCCATAGTTTTCTCCCACTCTCAATTTGGCTAGTACTGTTGGGTTGATATTGCCATTGTAGAATGCTGTAGTGGATATCCCCATGGTGTCTATATCAATTTCGCTTCCAGTTTCCGCGATATCTTCATGAATATTTGTCCTGGCATAATCACTCACAAAGCCTAAGCGCTCATTTTCTTC
>JACOVN010000121.1 GCA_016177315.1 Candidatus Woesearchaeota archaeon | reverse complement strand
TTATAGGATTGTGCTATTTTTTCATTTTTAATCAAAAATACGATTGGCGGATCTGCTAAATTAAAAATAGCTATGCAATCTGCAAAAATATTTATCCATGAAGGTGTAATAATATGTTTTGGAAAAACCTTTACTGGAACATTTACCGAAATGCCGGCAGTGGACTGGGAACAGGAGATAGAACAGTTGGATTTAAATTCTTTCTTAAAGCAGCAGATGAAAGAGAAATTGCAGGACTATTTGAAAAAGTTTGAGAAAAATGTTTTAGTTATGGTATAAAAGAGTATCATTTTGCAAGATTGTTATTCGCATATCTTGGATCTATTGTTACATCTTTTCCTAATGGTTCTACTCTCGTGCCTTCTTCTATTGATGGTATTTCGATTTCTACTACGATTAATACCCGATCTGTATAGACGTCTATTTCTAGCTGATATATTCCATAAGGCGCTCTTAATCTCATCTTCTCTACTCTCCTTCCTTCTGTTAGTGGCCAATATTGTTCAAAAACACTTTCCTCTATTTCTCTTTCCAATTCTTTCCGAGAAACAAGACCTTCTCCCTTGAGTGTAAAATAATGTTTAGTTCCTTTTTTTCTCATTCTCGCTACTGCAGGTTCAAAATCGATGGTCATACCAAGATGTTGGGCTAATTGCATTCCTTCTTTCACTGGTAGATACCCTTGCCGGATTGATACTCCTTGCTCTAAGACGGCTCTTTCAAGATCTGATATGGAGGAGTAGAGGTCGTACAAAGCAGAGGTTGCATAAACAGCCTCTCCCTCTCGGATCAGATATTTTTTCTCAATCTCATTTTGGGTGTTCGTCATATTTTAGTCACATTTCCATGGAGGAGACTACTCTATAAAAAGTTACCTTCACTCGTACCGCAAAGCATCTACTGGTTTGAGATTGGAAGCCCTCTTAGCTGGCAACGTTCCAAAGATAACCCCAAGCAGGGAAGAAAAGCATATAAACCAGCTAGCCTTCCATTGCTGCATGGGGATTTTCAAAGAGGTTTTAGGTGCTGAGGAATCGTTGTTCAGAGACCATATCCCGTTAGATTACGATTACATTCCCAAGCCCATTCTGCACAGAGAGAACGAGCAACAGCATATCGCGATGTGCATCAAACCTCTGCTTGCAAAGCGAAATGGCAGAAACCTGTTTCTCTACGGCCTTCCAGGAGTAGGAAAAACAGCAGCCTGCAAGCAACTGTTAAAGGAACTGGAAGAAGAGACAGAGGAAATTATTCCTCTCTACATCAACTGCTGGCAGAAGAATACTGCTTACAAAATTATTCTCAGCATCTGCGAGATGCTGGAATATCGCTTTACTCAGAATAAGAAAACGGATGAACTTTTTGACATTGCCAAAAATATGTTGAACAAGAAGGCAGTTGTTTTTGTCTTTGATGAAGTGGATAAACTTGAGGAAGAAGATATTCTGTACTATGTGTTGGAGAACATTTACCGGAAAACAGTCATCCTCATTACGAATTACAAGGAATGGATTGCAGAATTGGATAACAGAATTAAATCCAGATTGACTGCAGAATTGCTGGAATTTAAGCCTTACAATGAGCTGGAAACAAGGGATATCTTGAAGCATCGGTTGCAATATGCCTTTACCCCAGATGTTTGGGAAGCTGATGCCTTTGCCATTGTCGCGAAGAAGGCCTTTGAACTGCAGGATATTCGGGCAGGATTATACCTGATGAAAGAGGCAGGGAATGCAGCAGAAGACCGTGCATCAAGAAAAATTACTCAGGAGCATGTGGAGACTGCATTAAGGAAATTAGAGGAATTTTCTATTAAGAAAACAGAAGAATTGGAGGATGAGGAACGATTTATCCTGAGTCTCGTGAAACAACGCCCGAACAGCAAGATAGGAGATTTATTCAAACTCTACCAGCAAAATGGCGGAAGTCAAGCATATAAATCCTTCCAGCGGAAGATCAATAAGCTGGCAGACAACCGATTTATTGCTGTGAAGAAATTGCCAGGAGGAAAAGAAGGCAATACCACCATTGTTTCCCATATTGGCAGCACGAAGAAGCTGACAGAGTATTGAGTTTTTCTTCTTCTTTCTGTATTTGTCACTATTCATGGACAAGAGAATGTTTAAATAGTACTTGTAGCTCTATAGAAACAAGATTACAATGGGACTGTATCGCAGAGCTCCTTTGCGAAAGTCACTTTTTTTCTTAGCCGCTTTGCTGTGCGGAAATCCTGCAAGAGGACAGGATGATGTAGAGAAGAGATGGATTCCCGTGAAGCCAGTAGAGCCAGAAGTTGTCTTGCAGATAGACGATACCTTGACCATGCCAGAAGAGGAAGGTCAAAGCAACAGTGTTTACTTTACACCGATGGAATTGGAACTCTTCTTGGCACGATACGTTTCCTCCTTATCCTCCCCAACAGAAGTTTTCTTTCCAGCAGAGGAAGCCCCATTTAAGGGTATAGCTGCTGATTATTCTTTTCCAAATGGGAATATGGTGCAAGCATACTATTTCCTCATCTCCGGCTCTTTTCAAGAAGGGGATTTCGACTCAGAGGGAAATGTTGGGGTAAGAAATTTAGAAAGGCAGATGGAAAATCATTGGAAACATTGGGCAAGAGGCAGGCTCCGGCAGAGCCACGTGGAGAAATTCAAGCGAACGGATGGAAAAGTAGGAAGGGTTGATGCAGAGCCACGATATAACGATGGCAATGTCCAAGCGCAGGTTCGGTTCCACTTCCATCTCTACACGAATCTCACACTAACGAAGGGAGAGCAGGATTTTCAGAAAGTACAGCTTTCCTTCCGGAGAGAGTATTGGAGTTTTGGTGTATATCATCGAATGGACGAAGAGGGAGTATCTGCAGCAGGATTCTGGGCATCCATTCGTTTCTCTCCAAACAAGCCCGACCGGCAAAGGAAATTCAAGGAAGCATTGATTCCAAGAGCAGAACGAAGCATGCCATCAGCAGCTGGCATAGAGCGAATCAGTTCTGAGCAAATCTATGCTTCCAATCGATGATTCTTCTCTCTGTTATACGCCGCGCAGGAACCAAGAAAAAGAAAAAAGAAGGAAACTGTTCGTATTACTTCACGTTCAGTTTGGTTAACTTAATTCCACAAGCACTGGCCAATTCTGTTATTCTTTCATCTCGATAAAACTCTCCATAATAAACCTCCCGAATGCCTGCATTGGCTAGGAGCTTAAAGCAATGGTAGCAGGGAGAAGCGGTGATGTAAATGCCGGTCCCGTCGATCTTTATACCATTTCTCGCTGCCTGCACTAAGGCATTGGCCTCCGCATGGATAGTCCTGACACAATGGTCATTCTCCATCTGATGCCCTACTTCATCGCAATGCGGCAAACCCCGGATAGAACCGTTATACCCAGTAGAAAGAATCATCCGATTCCGGACAATGACCGCTCCAACATGTTTCCTATCACACGTTGCCCTGGAGGCAACCTCTCTGGCAATGTTCATGAAGTAGGTATTCCAGTCTGCCCTGTCCCTCTTTTGCATGGTTTCCCCTTTTATGGCTTGTTCCATATTCCCCCTGGAAAATGAGGGAAGGAAGGGAATATATAAAGTTTGTTCTCAAGAGAAGAAAATCTTTATAATATATACAACATTTCTTTCTTCCATGCAGAAGCATTGGGATCCGGAAAATCAGTACTCCCATGGAGACTTGAAATTCTACAGCCATTGGTTTCTTGGTGTGAATTATTGTCAGCCAACCATTGGTACATTAGTGATTGTTACGTTACGCCCAGGCCTAGAAAACTTTTCCGGTTTGCAAGAAGAAGAGTTTAGAGAACTCTTGCAGGTCATGAAAGAGGCAGAGTGTATGCTGGGATCCCATTCCGCATTGAGACCGAATCGGTATAATTATCTGCAAATGGGCAATGTACTCCATACCTTACATTTCCATCTCATTCCTAGGTATGATAAACCAAGGAAATTTTTAGAAAAAACATGGAAAGATCCAACCTACGGGCATGCTCCAAGGAAATTGAGCGAATGCAAGGTTGGATCAGAATTGGTGAGAGCGATACGAGATGAATTAAAGCAATACTTAAGAGAGTAAATGTTCAATTTTCTGATGCAATGCTTCCATTGTCCCCTCATTGATAATCTTCTTATCCACCATAGCAAACACCTTATGCAATTGCGGCTTTGCAGGATCATCACTCTTCTCAGAATCCTCCAATGCTTTAAATTCCTCCAAGGTTCTGGCATTCTCTACCCTCCCTCTGATCTTTATCCTCTCAAAGCGAAGTTTAATTGGGGCATCAACCATAACGAGAATAAAATTCGGTAATTTCTTCAACTCCACTACCTCAGCAGGATTCCGAATAGAATCCACGATAACATTTCCCTTCTTGTTTTTAATCTTCTCCATAATCCGTTTTGCCAGAATTGCTGGACCGAATTTCTCTCTTACCTCGCTGCCAACAGCAATAAGGTTTTCCCTGGAATGTTCCAGGCCTCTTTTCGTGCATTCCTCTCGAATAATATCCGAGCAAGAATAATAGGTAAAACCTTTCTCTTGTAGGTACTTTGCAACCTCTCCCTTGCCCGCACCATTCGGACCCGTCAAACCCAGAATCATCAATACTCAATCCCCCTTCTTGCCTTAATGCCTTTTTCATAGGGATGCTTCATTTTCTGGACAAAGGAAACATAATCTGCTTTTTCCTTTATTCTTTCTGGAGCACCCCAACCGGTAAATACTAATTCGGTATGTCCATGATCCTGCATTAATTCCAGGACTTCCTCTACCGGAACCAAACCTTTATTCATGGCGCAGTTAACCTCATCCAGAACGACTAAATCATAATCCCCGGACTTGATGATTTTCTTGGCATGATCAAAAGCCCTCTGGCAGGCAGTCTTTTCATCCCTATCTGCCATGAATGCAAACCTTGTGCCTGTTTCCTTGCTTCCATCTCTCTTCAGCAGCTCTTCATACTCATGAATGCTTTTCTGCATCTCTCCCTCCATGCCAACCCCGAACTGGACAATAGTAATGTTGGGAAGTTTCTCTATTGCATGCAATTCTCCGGTTTCACAAGCCTTGAGGAACTGAATGATGTACACTTGCAATCCATTTCCTGCAGCACGCATCGCCAAGCCAAGAGAGGCAGTGGTTTTCCCTTTGCCATCTCCTGTGTAGACGTGCACTAAACCAAGAGACTCCTTGCTATCATCACCATGCACAATGACGGGCTTCTGCAGTCTAGTGATATCTTTCTTTTCCTTCATCCTATTCCCTACACCAACTGGAATATCTGCTCTTCCTTGCTTTGATCGCGATACATAGCAACACCTTTACAGCCGAGTTTATAGGCAAGAAGATAGGCTTCTTCTACTTCCCTCACGGTAGCATGCCTGGGGAAATTTATTGTCTTGGAAATTCCATTATCTACCTGCCTCTGGAAAGCTGCTTGCACCTTGATGTGCCATTCTGGGGAAATGTCATGCGCCAATACAAAAATCCTTTTAATGTCCTTCGGCAACCCCTCCTGCTCATGAATAGAAGCTTTGTTTGTCAATTGGTGGACTAATGCTTCTGCATACAATTTTCTTTCTTTCAGTTTTTCCTCAAAATACCGATTCACATAGAAAAACTCCTTGTCCAGGATTTTCCTGGTATAACAGAGTGCGATGTTGGGTTCAATGCCATTAGAGACATCGGCAATCAAGGAAATGCTGCCTGTCGGAGCAATGGCTGTCAAGGTTGCATTCCTCACTCTCCATCCCTTTTTCTGCCACGTGCTGCCGGCATAGGCTGGAAACACTCCTCTCTGCCTTGCCAATTTCTTGGAAGCTTTGATGGCCTCCTGCTGCATCAACGTTATAATCTGTCCCGCCATCTTCACCGCTGCAGTAGAATTGTATGGAATGCCTAACTGATAGAGCAAGTCGGCAAACCCCATAATGCCTAACCCTATTTTCCTGGTTCTCTTGGTTGTTTCCTCCATTTCCTTGACAGGGTACTTGGAGAGCTCCAGCATGTTGTCCAGGAAATGCACTGCAACATGGGTTGTTTTCTTCAGCTTTGCTGTATCGAGCTTTCCATGCTTCATCATGTTTGCAAGGTTGATGGAACCCAAATGGCCTGCTTCATACGGCAAGAGATGCATCTCTGCACAGGGAGAAGTTGCCTCTATGTGCCCTAACGTTGGAACGGGATTATGCTTGTTGATCTTGTCCAGGAAGAGCACTCCAGGATCCCCATTCTTCCAGGCCTGGACTGCAATCAGGCTGAAGAGATCTCTGGCAGGGATGCGCTTTACCTCTTTCTGGTTTCTGGGGCTACGCAACAAGAATTCTTCTCTCTTGAGCACTGCTTGCATGAACTCCTTGCCCATGCCAACGGAGATGTTGAAGTTCATCAATTGGCCTGGCTCATCCTTAACCGTGATGAACTCGGTAATGTCTGGATGCTCCACCGAGAGGATAGCAATATTCGCCCCTCTTTTTCTCCCCCCCCTTTTCATGATCTCTGTTGCCTTGTCAAAGATTTCCATGAAGGAAACAGGACCAGAGGCTAAGCCACCAGTCGACTCAATGAAGTCCTGCTTCGGCCTTACTTTAGAAAAAGAAAAACCAGTTCCTGCACTGGTGTGGTGGATCAAAGCAGCATGGGACAATGCAGTAAATATTTCCTCGATAGAATCTCCAACAGGCAGGACAACAGAAGCTGCGAGTTGCTTACTGTTCGTTCCAGCGTTCATAAGGCAGGGAGAATTGGGAAGGAAGTCCAAGTTTTTCATTATCATCAAAAATTCTTCCTCAGTTTTCTCGAGATTCTTGCTTCTAAAGAGTCTGTCTGCGCTGGCTATATGTTTGGCTACTCTCTGGAACATTTGGTCAGGGGTCTCTATAATTTTCCCATGCTCATCCTTCAGGAGATATCGCTCCTTCAGAAGTTGCAGTGCATTCAGGGAGAGATTGGTTTTGATCTTCATCCCCAGAATCGCTTCCCGGTACTCCCGCAATTCCCTTCTTTTTTCCCGGTACAGGATGTAAGCCTTTGCAGATCTGTTCAGGCCATTCTTGATCAGCGCTTTTTCCACTACATCCTGAATGTCCTCCACATAGGGCTTTTTGCCAGCAAATTTCTGCCGCACTTCCAGAACAACCTCCTCTGCAATCTTTCTTGCTAATCTTTTATTGGCATCCCCAATGGCAAGGAAAGCCTTGTAGACTGCATTCACAATCTTCTCCTGCTCAAACCGCACAATACTGCCATCTCGCTTGATAACCTGCAGAATTCCCCCCTTCTTTTTCTTGACCATGAGAATCAGGAGAAGGTAAGGGAGAGGGGAATAAAAAGTTTATGCTTAGTATGTTGGAATAGGAGTCTCCTCAAAAGATTCTTCTACTTTAATGGCCTTTTTCTCATTTTTCCCTATTTCCTGAGAAATAACTGTCCAGTAATAATCGATAAATGCACGGACAACAGGATTTTTTACATTCAGCTTATACATTTTCGCTTTCCCCACGGTTCTTGTTTGCACTACGATTTTTCTCTTGGCGAAATCTTTCCATAGGGCTTTAAGGGTAGTATAGCCTACTTCAGAGAATTTCGCTATATCCTTCATAGAATGGTCATATTCCTGATGAACGATTAAGAAGTCCCATATTCTATTGAGCGGATTATCCCCTTGCACCTTTAAAAAGATGGATTTTGGTTTCATGTTTATCCATTATTTTGTTTCTGGGACTTTTACTAATTAACCTATTATGCAAACTACTATATAAAGGTTTCTTTTTTGCCCCATAAGGTACTAAAAATAGACCCATAGAAAAGCTTATATATCCCACAGCGCTCTTGACTGTATGGTTAAAATAAAAAAGAGCGAGTACATCAGGATAAGCAAAACGATAGTGAGGAAATTATATTCCTTGGGCTGCTTTGGAGAAGGCTCTGTGTATATCCATGT
>JACOVN010000025.1 GCA_016177315.1 Candidatus Woesearchaeota archaeon | reverse complement strand
GATTATTAACTTCAGAAGCCTCTACTAAAGGTATGGGCATCGAAGGAAAGGTAGGGAGAATTTCACTTGAGGCAGGTGTGCCGCGGGAACTGCTTGGCGGCAGAAGCCTTCCAGATTATGAGGAGGCAGAGAGAACGAGGTTTCTAGATGATTACCTTAGAGAATTCTATGAAAGAGGGCGACAGAGAGATTTCTTTGGCGAGCATGCTCCACAAAAGTCCGCTTTACGAGAAAAAACACGACAAGGGCTCAGTGGAGGTATAGAGCAACTTCTTCATGATCACGGAAGAGGGAAGTGTTCCATCTACCAACTTGTAGACGATGAATTTGCACAAGTAGACATAGAATCAGGCAGACATTTTGCAGCAGGTATCGCTGCTCGTGTTGCTGAATTAAACTTACCCACGAATGGTGTTATAGCTTATGCCACCTATATGGCAGAGCAATATGCACAATTCCTTGTTGGGGACTCCATTCCAATAATAAGAAGAATAGTTGAAAAGCGTTGATCATCTTGCTTCCACATGGAGGTGCTCTACAACAAAGAATAAACCGCCTGTTTCTCGTGATTTCTGCATACTCCTTTTAATTTTATGCCTTTCCAATGGTCCAGGATGATACCATACAAGATCCTTTGCACTCTGAATTCTCCTTACACTAAGGACAAAGTTCCCTTCTTTCGGTGGGGTAATAAAATATCCAGTATCGTCCACCATACGAACCCGAAAACTTTTTATTAAGGTATGGGGAATCGGAATAGGGAATGTTCTCCGTTCTTCTATCTTGTTTCTCTCTATTGCTTTGATGAAGAACCCAACTACATCTTTGTTCTCCGGAATCTCTGTCCACCCCAGGTTACCATATGCTACTATCACCGTTGTGCCTCTCCGGTATTCTCTTTTACGTATATCCCGATGAACATGCACATCCATGAAGGTATGAAAAACAGAATCTGGGATTATGACGAGGTCAATTCTTTCTTGTACTTCCTTCTTGATTATGAGCATAAGGAGCAAAAAAAAGATTACTTTAAAAATTTACCCACGAAACCTTTATTAACTGTTCCCAAGTCTCTTTATGGATATGGTTGATATTTCCGCCAGTATTGCAGGCCAAAAACTGCAATCCTGCCTCTTTAATGCTGCAGGTGCGCATTGTGTTACGAGGGGAGAATTGTTTGACTTAGGCAAATCCAGAGCAGGGCTTATTTTGTCTAAGTCTTGTACTTTAGAGCCAAGGAAAGGCAACCCAGAGCCACGGTATAAAGACTTGCCGTATGGCAGCATTAATTCTATGGGGCTGCCCAATCAGGGGTATCTCTTTTATGGTAAAATCGCAAAGGAATTAAAGCAACATTTTTCTAAGCCCTATTTTGTCTCTGTTTCTGGGTTAAGCTTTGAAGACAATTTAACGATTATCGAGCATCTATCACAGATAAAAGAGATTGATGCTTTGGAATTGAATTTATCCTGCCCCAATATTCCTGGCAAGCCCCAGGTTGGGTATGATTTTGAGCAGACAGAAAAATTATTGGATGCTGTTTGCAAAATAACGGAAATGAGGAAAAAACCATTGGGGTTAAAATTGCCTCCATATTTTGATTTTGTGCATTTTGAGCAGATGGCCGAGATTATCCAAAGATATCCTGTCAAATTTGTAACATGCGTCAATAGCATCGGTAATGCTTTGTTTATTGATCCAGAGGAAGAACAGGTTGTGATTAAGCCAAAAGGAGGCTTTGGAGGGATTGGAGGATATTATGTTAAGCCAACAGCATTAGCCAATGTGAGAAAATTCTATGAGCTGCTTGGTAACCGAATCCAAATCATTGGATGCGGAGGAGTGAAAACAGGCATTGATGCTTTTGAGCATATTTTGGCTGGAGCTTCTGCTGTCCAGATTGCAACTGCCTTAGTGCAGGAAGGTCCTGGTTGTTTTGCAAGAATTGAAGAAGAGTTGAAGGAATTCATGGAAAGAAAGGGGTATGAAAAAATTGAAGATTTTAGGGGGAGGTTGAAGGTGATGGATTGATGAATCCAGAAATCAAGCGTGCTATTAAGGACAGTGTTGTTCTTATACAGCAAGGGCGGTATGCCTATCTGAAGACAAAAGAAAAATCCAAGAATGGGCATTTCCTTGTAACCCAAGATAAGGATGAGGTTACTGTTATTGCTGAAGAGAGCAATGTTCCAAAAATCAGCTATGAACAGATAGTCAAATGGTTCAAGCTTATTGAAATCAAGGTGAGTAAACCGTTCGAGGTTGTTGGTTTCCTTGCCACGATCACAAAAGCGATTGCAGATAAAAGTATTACTGTGCTTATCGTATCCACCTTCTCCAAAGATTACCTTCTCATCAGAGAAGAACATCTTGATAAAGCCATCCATGCACTCCAGGAATTAGGTTTTCCTATCGAGAGCGAATAACATTTACTAATCAATTCTCTTAAACAAAGAAGAGGTTACAAGGAATTATGAATTTCAGAGGAAACATTCACTCCTCGTTCCATTCGTTCTGCTAGGAGGTCTTCATAGGAACGGTAGCTTGGATTCTCGACAAAAATTCCTCGTTAGTGCTTGGAACTTCAGATAACCGCAGCGTTATGCGACATAATGCTCGGGCAGGCTTATACTCGTTTGTAGATTCTTCCTCGATGATCGAGCACACGGACAAAAACTATGTTTCTAGATGTATCTACCTCGATCAATGCTCGATAATCACCAATTCTCAATTTATAATAGTCCTTGCCTTCGTAATGCTCGAGATATCGAAAAGACTCTTCTTTGAGCAAGCGTAATCGTTTCTTAACCCGTTCCTGTAGTTCCATATCACATTTCTTAAGAAACTTGTCCACTTTCGGATGAAGCTTTACCGTATAGCTCATTCTAAATCCACATATTCAGATTCCGGTGTCTCTCGCGCTTCCTTCAGCGCTTTTTGCGCTTCATCACTCAATTCAAAATCCTCGCTGAGAACGTACTTGATAAACTTAATGTCTTTCTTCAGATCCGCTAGTTCCTTATGGATGGTTTCCATGGACGTTGCCATAGCACCATCCACGTGCACCCTTATTTATAAATCTTTGCCTGTCCTGCGTCATACTCAAAAATTTAGATACGCGTAATGATTTCGACAACAATATACCGCAACCTTGAGGTTGTGAATACTCCTTTCTCTATCCCCACCCATACAACATAGCATACCTCTCCAACTCCCAGGAATCCTTGGATAAGGGAGGGAGCCAGAGTCCAGCAAATTCTCTTTCCCAAGTCTTTTTACTGCTGGGCTTTGCAAATCGATAGAGGTAATAGGAAACTCGGATATATTTTGGTGGCTTGCCTGGGAAAGGATTATGGGTAATGAGCTTTAGGCCCAGGGCATCATTCCGCAGCAGTTTCCAGATAAGGTGCAACAGCCATGGATTCTCTTCAGGGTTTTGCATGGCTGCAAACCAGATCTGCCAGGCAATTCTGGGCTGATACGGTGCAATAATCGGCAGTTTTTTCTGGGGATTGCCAGGCTTTGCTAAGAATTCGTACTCTTTCCATTTGGTTTCTGCAGTGAGTATTTCCTCATCCGTGCCTTCCATAATAAGCTCGTATCGTTTCCTCCCAACACTGCCAAACGCACCATAGGTATTCACTAAATGCAACTGATTGAAAGAGGTATTCATAATTTGATATCTGGAAAAGAGATTTTTTACCACAGGAATGCTGAGCCACGCTACCACAATAAGCAATATCCAAGTAGCTATGGGAGTGGAAGGATCTGCCTGCAGAGCTGCTGCTTCTGCTCTCTGAACAATGAAGTCAGGTAAAATGTAGCTAAAAACTCTATCATCGAAAGCAGCAACAATGGGCACAATAGTAACCCAATTCAGAAATGCGAGATTCCCGCTCAGGATGAGCAATGCTTGGAAGGAAATTAATAGTAATCCAGCAATCCAACTTACTATGCCAGGTACAAAGATAAAAAAGGGAACTATCAATTCAATGAAATGGTTCCAGAGTGTCCCAAACTTCAAAAGTAGTTTTGGCAGGAAATGGAAGTATGGGCTTAATGGATTGGGTATGGGCTGGGTTTCGAAATGGTAATACAAACAGGTTAAATCTCTCCAGCATCGATCCCCTCTTAATTTAATCAACCCTGCTCCAATATGCATTCTAAAGGTTAGCCAAAGCAAGAGCCACATAACAGGCACTGGTGGAGCGAAGCTTGGGAATGGCCTTGGATCCAGCAAGGGAACCATAAACAGAGCCAGAAAGTTTGTTTCCAACAGCTGGGTTTCCCATCCATAGCCATACCACACTTGCCCTATATGCAAAAATGATAAGTAAATGGACCAGAGCAAAAAGAGCAAGGGAACATTGGCATACCCAAACAGCACAACTAAAGATAAGATAACACCAGTCCATGCGAATGTTTTCAAGAATGTATCAGAGCAGCGCAGCCAAAAAATAGAGGGCAGCTGGATAAATGCCTTTCTTTTGCTCCCATAGTGCTGCTCTATCACCTTAAGATATTGCTTTGCAGGCGTTAAGCCTCGTTCCCCCAAAAGGGGAACGACTTGCGTTGCAAGAGAGAGAAAAGCGAAAAAGTACACAAAGCCCAATAACCGCAGAAAAACAAAGCGGGTTAGCCAGTAGTCTTGGAAAAAAATGGAATGGAAGGGCATAGGAAGGAATGGAGACTAGGGATTTAAAAGGTTTTCTTGAGAAACTTTATTGAGCAGGAACCTCTACTTTCTGATCCATTTGATTCAGTCGCTGTATTATCAAACTGTCATATAAAGCTATTAATTGTTTCGCTGTTGGATTTGCCTGATTAATTTTGTAAAGCGTTGCCCGCCCTATTTTCCGCGTTTTTACTATCATTCCTAGTTCTACAAGCCTTGGAATTAGGGTGTTTACTGTTCCCCAACTGACACCAGCGTTGAGCATATCCGTTAAGGTATAATCAAAGTCTCTGCCCTCTACTAAGTACTGCAGTATCCTCATTCTTGGGCTATCTCCCACATGCTCCAAAAAGATGGATTCTTCAGCCATGCCTCCCCTTATGCTCCCTTTTTTCAGGCTCAGCTTTCCTCATACACTTTCCCCCGATGATCTAAAAGGAGTAAATATACTCTATGCTCCTTATCTTCTATCCTAAAGATAAGGCGTAACTTTTTCACTAACCTCGTGGATCTTCGAGGATAAAAATTTCCAGAGAGGTAGCCTCCCACAGCATACGGATCCTGCTTCAGCCGTTCGATTTTCTTCTCTAGCTCCTTCTAGAGCTGGCCATGTTTTGCGTACTTTTTGAGCGATTGAAGAAAAGAATCAGTTCTGACGATTTCCCATTCAGGTATGCTTCAGTTCCTCCCAGAGGTCTGCGGCAGAAGTAACTTTCTTCACCCTTCCTTGCTTGATGTCATTCTCACTCCTCTGGATAGCCTCCATCCTTGCAGGATCGTTCATAATCTCTATGCTGTCCTCCAATGCATTTTCCATTTCCCTTACCTTATCCACAAACTTGTCCATTTCCTCTTTCGATGAATATTTCTTGAAGTATCGCTCCAAATCTTCTTTAGTAACCAGAACCCTCTTAATCTGCTTCAGTTCCTTATATACCTGCTTTATAGATACTGTTTCTGCCATATTCCATAGAAATAAATGCCAGTATTTATATTTTTATGCTTTTACCCTTACCCACTCCTTCTTTCATCATATTGAGGACCACGATAGATATCAATCTCCTGTCTCTTTGCCTCTTGTCCGATATAAATAACCAATGGAGCTTTCGGATGGCGTTCTAGCTCGGATTGTACCCTCGCCTGAACAGCGCTCGCAAGTTCTTCCGGTGTCATACGATCTTTGCGAGCCTCATAAAAATTCACAATAATCCCTTCTGGGCCACCTCGTTGAATGCCGAATGGCTCTAATGCCGTATCGAGTGTTTCCTGAACCAGGCCGATAATGCCAACGCGAGAACTTTCTCCTGTTGCTTTTTTCTTTTTCTGTACCATACTCTCACCCCCAAATTTCTGTTTCAGGAATATATCTCCACTATAAATAATTTGTGGTTAATGCTTCCCCCTATGCTCCGCCTTCTCCTTTCCGTTCTTCTCGTACTGTGGATCATGGGTTAAGCAAATAAACTCATTCTCATTCACATACTTATAGGATTGATACACTGCAGCAACCGCCTCTCCAACTCCTGTTATGGCCTGCTTGAATTCTGTATCGCAGACATC
>JACOVN010000119.1 GCA_016177315.1 Candidatus Woesearchaeota archaeon | reverse complement strand
GGTGAATTAAAATGCGTATGGAAAAGGCGGAAAAGGCAAGAGATGAATTTGAGCGTTATCGACGTGAAGCAGTTATAACTAGATTATTACAGCGATGGTCTGATTATCACGAGCATAGATCTGTTTCTACACCAGGATCAGCATACACAGATGCGGACAGAGTTGCAGATGCAATTTATCAAGCTAGAAGACCATTGCCATCAATAAATACACCAGATCCAAAATTGGATTTGAATGTTTCGACTTCAACAATTGAAAGACTTTTAGAAAAAGCACAAAGAGGAGAAAATATTATTTATTAATTTTTAGACGCCAAACTCTTTTTATTATTTCTTCAAAATCGTAGATTTTGATTATTGTTTGGCCCAAACCTCAAATTGAAATGGGCAACAGTTTACCCAAGCCTCCCAACCCCAAAATCCCAAACCTTTATAAATCCCCTGCTTTCTCAGCCCTTCACCCTGTGAATAATGACGGCGAAAGCCTTGTTAGCCAGTCCAAGAGCAAGGCAAAGCCTGAAGGAGGAATACTTCTGATTATTCCTCACTGCGAAACCACAAAAGAAAGCAAGGAGAGGATCAAGATGGCAGACGAAAAAGCAGTTTTAGAGGCCATTGAGTTGGCCAGGAACTCAGGCAAGATTCGGAAGGGAGTGAATGAAGTAACCAAAGCAATAGAGAAAGGAGAAGCAAAGTTGGTTGCGATTGCGAAGGATGTCGTTCCTAAGGAAATCGTGATGCACTTGCCGTTGCTTTCTAAAGAGAGGGGCATTCCGTGCATGGAAATCCCTTCCAAGGAAGAATTGGGGACAGCAGCAGGATTGGCAGTGCCGACTGCAGCAGTAGCGATTGTGAAAGAAGGAGAAGCAAAGGACATCGTGAAGGAGCTCAGCAGAGGCATACCACAATATGGTGCAGCTCCTGCACTGGCAGAAGCCCCAAAAGAGGAAAAGCCTGCTGCAAAACCAAAAAAGAAAAAAGAATAATCCTAACACTACCTGGTGACGATCATGGCACTCAAGAAGATGTATGGCAAAGAGGAAGAAGGGGGAGAGCGAAAACCCCAACGGCCTGGAGCACCCCAGGAGGAAGTGAAGGGAAGAATTTCTTTTACTGATGCAGTTCCTGCACGAGTGGAGGAAATCATCGGCAGAACAGGAGCGAGAGGAGAAGCAACGCAAGTTCGGTGCAAGATTCTGGATGGAAGGGACAAGAGCAAGATCATCCGAAGAAATACCAAAGGCCCTATCCGGGTTGGGGACATGCTGATGTTACGGGAAACAGAAATTGAGGCAAGGCCTTTAGACAAGAAAGGGAGAGGGACGAGCTAATGCCTAAGTGCAGCTTCTGCGGGAAAGCCTTTCCCGGTGGAACAGGAAAATTGTTCTTCAAGACGGATGGGAAAATACTGTACTTCTGCAAATCCAAGTGCGAGAAGAACATGATCTCCTTAGGCAGAAACCCGAGGAATATCCGGTGGACAAAAGCCTCAAGAAAGGAGCGAGGCAAAGAGTAAGATGGAATATACCTTCATCATCATCAAGCCAGATGCCGTGCATCGGGCATTGGCAGGAGAAATCGTGAAGCGCTTCGAACAGAAGGGCTTGAAAATCATCGGCATGAAGATGCAGCAGCTCAGCGACAGTCTCTTGGATGAGCACTATGCGCATCATAAAGGAAAGCCCTTTTTCGCAAAATTGAAGGAATACATGCGCTCCATTCCCGTCATCCTGGTAGTGCTGGAGGGAAGGAATGCCGTCGATGTTGTGCGGGAGATGTGCGGTGTAACGGATGGCAGCAAGGCAGCAGCAGGCACCATTCGAGGAGACTTTTCAGTCAGTGTTCAATACAATCTCGTGCATGCTTCTGATTCCAAGGAGACTGCAGAAAAAGAAATCAAAAGATTTTTCAAGAAGGAAGAATTGTTTTCCTATACTAGGATAGACTTAGAAATGCTCTACGCAGGAGACGAACGAAAATAACCTTAGGGATGTTCCATGGCAGAAAAGATGGTGGAGAGGGTCATGCGGCTGATGCAGAAGCCCTCCCATATCAGGAATATCTGCATCTGCGCCCACATTGATCACGGCAAGACAACGTTAAGCGACAATTTGATTGCTGGTGCAGGGATGATTTCTGAGGAATTGGCAGGAAAGCAATTAGTCATGGACTTCCACTGGGATGAACAGGAGAGAGGCATTACCATTGATGCAGCTAACTGCTCTATGGTTCACAATTTGGAAGATAGTGAATACCTCATCAATCTCATCGACACTCCTGGACATGTAGATTTTGGCGGAGACGTAACCAGGGCAATGCGTGCAGTGGATGGCGCTGTTGTTCTTGTCGATGCTGTTGAAGGTGTCATGCCGCAAACAGAAACAGTATTGCGACAGGCGCTTCGAGAGAGGGTGAAACCAATTCTCTTCATCAATAAGGTAGACAGGCTTATCAGAGAATTGCAATTAAACCCAGAGGCAATGCAGGAGCGTTTTGTCAGAGTTATCAACCATGTCAACCAGCTCATCCAGCAGATTGCACCAGAGGAGTACAAGGAGAAATGGCAGGTGAATGTCCAGCAGGGCTCTGTCTGCTTTGGCTCTGCATTTCATAACTGGGCATTGTCTTTTCCTTACATGCAGAAGCATCAAATGAGCTTTAAGGATGTCATTGATGCGTATCTGTCAGAAGGAGAGAAGTATAAAGAACTGCGAAAAAAAGCTCCCTTGCATAGAGTCCTCTTGAATGCAGTCATTCGGCATCTCCCAAATCCTATGGATGCGCAATCCTATAGGATTCCCAAGCTCTGGCACGGAGATTTAGAGTCTGAGGAAGGGAAAGGATTGCTGAAGTGCGATCCGAACGGCGCATTGTTCTTTGTCATTACAAAAATTGTCATCGACCCCTTGGCAGGAGAAATTTCTGCTGGAAGGCTTTTCTCTGGAACCATGAAAAAGGGCTTGCAGGTGTACATGAACCGGTACAAGCAACAGGTTAGAGTACAGCAGGTGTTCATCTACAATGGCCCAAAAAGGGAGATTGTGGACAATGTTCCTTCTGGAAACATCATTGGTGTTGCAGGGTTGAAAGGAGCGCCTGGAGAAACTATTACCTTACAACCAACAGAACCGTTTGAGGAGATTACTCATATTTTCGAGCCAGTCATGACCAAGAGCATCGAGGCAAAGAAGCCCAGCGATTTGCCCAGACTGATTGAAGTGCTGCGGCAAGTAGCCAAGGAGGATCCTTCCATTAAGATCGAGATTAACGAGGAAACAGGAGAGCATTTGATGCATGGCATGGGGGAATTGCATTTGGAAGTCATTGAGAACAGAATCAAGGTGGATAAAGGGATAGAGGTCCAGACCTCCCAGCCAATTGTCGTGTACCGGGAAACACTCACAAGGGTTTCTCCGGAAGTTGAAGGAAAGTCCCCGAATAAGCACAACAAACTGTACTTTACGGTAGAACCATTGTCGGACAGCCTTGCACAGGCCATCCGGGAGGGGGAAATTCCAGAAGGCAGGATCAAGAAGCGAGACCTGAAGCTGCGGGAAACCCTGATGAAATGTGGCATGGATACGAAAATTGCCGACAGCGTGAAGAACGTCTATAAGGGAAACATGCTCTTGGATCTCACCAGAGGACTTGTCTATATTGGAGAGATTATGGAAATGGTCAACGACATGTTTCAGGATGTCATGAAACAAGGTCCACAAGCCAGAGAACCCTGCTTCAAGGTGCTGGTTTCCCTCACCGATGCCAAACTGCACGAGGACGCCATTCATCGGGGTCCTGGACAAATCTATCCTGCAGTCCGGGAAGGCATTCGAATGGCATTCATGCATGCAGGGCCCCTGCTCTTCGAGCCTGTGCAAACGCTTCAATTTGAAGCTCCGGAACAATTCATCGGGGAAATCACGAAGCTGATTGCCAACAAAAGGGGACAGTTGATCGACATGAAACAGGAGCAAGGCCAGGCTATTGTCCATGCCAAGATTCCTGTTGCGGAAATGTTTGGCATGAGCTCAGAGCTGAGGAGCGCAACAGAAGGAAGGGGCAATTTTTTCTTGGTAGATCAGACCTTTGAAAAGCTGCCCTTCGAACTGCAGCAGAAGACCATTGTCCAAATCAGAAGCAGGAAGGGGTTGACGGAGAACCAGTGAGTGTGAATTCTGAGTAAATTATATATATGTATGCGTATACCCTACCATCTATCAATACTGTTGTCGGGGTGCTTTATGAAGAGAAAAGTAGTCTTGCATGGACCTTCCACCTTAACGGTTTCCCTCCCTACAGAGTGGGTTAAGAAGTATGAGGTTAAAAAAGGGCAAGAACTAGATATTGCAGCGTATAATGACGTTCTCCAAATTCGACTGGATAAAGGACAGGCGCAGAAAAGCATCTCCATCGACGTTCGCCGTTTCAGCCCAGATATCATCAAAAGCATTCTCGCTGTGCTGCATAAGTCAGGATATGATGAAATAGAAATTGCCTATGATAAAGCGAAAACGCTGGCGCTTATCGAAGAGCGTATCTCTTCCATGTTGATGGGCTATGAGTTGATTGTTAAGGAGAAGAAGCGGTGTTTGATCCGGGCCATTGCCAATGACGATGCGCAAGAGTTTCACCATGTTCTCCGGAGAACATTCCTGGTTACTCTAGAATTGGCACAGAAGAGCTGCATGGCGCTGAAATCGCAAAGCAGGGAGCAAATGGAAAAAGCCTTGGAATTGGAGCAGGTGAATAATCGGCTGACCAATTTCTGCCACCGCATCTTGAATAAAGGAACCATTCCCAATGGTAAAACAACGTACTATTACACCATTGTTTGGCTATTAGAAAAGATTGGTGATGAATACAAGCAATTGCTCCAATATATGGAGAAAAATCCAGGAATACGGCTGGGGAAAGAGATGTTGGAGCATGGTGAAAAGGTGAATAAACTGTTCGAGGCGTACTATGTTCTCTTCTATCGTTATAGCAACGATGGCATGGATGCGCTGCGGAGGCAGCATAAGCAGACAGAGGAGGCTTTACACCGCATGTTGCAGAAGAAATCTGGAACGGATGCAATCATGGGTTTTTTCCTTTGCGACATTGCGCAACGCATCTACGACTGTTTTGGATCAACAACAGCCTTGCAGTACTAGATGGATACTGCCTCCACGATGTCGAGAATTTGCTTCGCCGGAGATCGAAGATGGGGCAACTTTCTCGGTTTTGCTTCGCCATAAACCCGCTGGATTGCTGCATAGGCATGTTGCCAATGGAACTGCGCATGGCTATCGTTGTAGTGCGGAATATTCCCACATTGATAATGCTTGATAAACCCTATATGCCGATAGAAGGATTGAAGATCGAAATCCTGGAAGTACCATGCTGCAGGCTGCCGAGTATCTGGCTCCACTGGAACATGCCTGAGGAATTCCGCTTTCATTCTTCTGGTTTCTTCTTCGCTCAGATTTGCAATGGGAGATTCTAAAACATGAATGACATCATCCCAAGGGAAGGTTTTTCGGCCGAAGGTGCTAAAATCATAGGGGTATACATTTTCTATCAGCGCAAGCTCAAATTGCCTGAACCCCTTATGGATAAAACGCTCTAAGCCTCCTGCTATGGTCTCCAGAATAATGTCTGTCAGTTCTCTCTCTGTTATCGCACCCCACGTGTAGCTTTCTTGCAGTTGGTTGAACGGTTCATACGCTTTCAATTTTTCCAAGAAGCCCATATAGTTCATTTTATAGTTCCAAAGGCCCGCATCTCGGAGTTGCACATGAGTGATTTCGTCTAAACGCTCCCCCATACGAATAAGCTTCTCTTTCTGTTTGGGTGTCCACTCTCCCCAAAGAGCTAACCAGTGCCCTTCATTAACACAGGTGGAAGGCTCTGCAAGCTCCGGCGGAAGAAAATCTCCGATTTCATGCATAAAGGCAATATGGCGCGTCACGTCTGCTATCAACACCAGCTTCAGCCAATGTGCCTCTGCTCTTCCTTCTGCGATGCGGTCATTCAAATAGGAAATGAGGGCAAAGAGATCTGGTCCTTGAATATCCTCTTCAACAAGGTATCTTCCAGCAACATGACGCCTTGGCCCATAGGGGCAGCAAACCCAGTCTTCCAGTTTCGCTAACCTGCGTTCCGGCAATCGCTTGAAATGCCATGCTCTCTTCGCTACAACATCAGGAGAAGGAACAGACTGGAAAATAGACTTCCCTTTTTTGTTTACCTGCTCATATACCAGAAGCCCTGTGTCCTCAAGGTTTCCAGTGTCTTCCTCTCTATCTGGGCCTACCCGATAACGATCCAGGTATGCATCAATTTCAGCTTCTGCTTGTGCTTCCTTTCCTGCCTCCAGCAATCGAAAAATCCTCGTCAACCACTTTTCATGCTCTTTGACTGCTCCATTATTTCGGGATGCGAATTCCAGGCGCTTCTGCAGGACTTGTGCTTCCCTTTCCAGTATCTGCACTCTGGCTGATTTTTCCTCTCGCTGCTCCTTCCAGTTACTCGGTGCTATGGTGTACGGGACTATTCTCCCTACCCGAGAAAGTATCTTTTTGAAGATATTCCCACCCCAAGAGGTAAGAAAGAATACATCTTTTAATAAGCTTTCGTTAAATGCAACTATTCCATCCAATCTATGACTGTGGATGGTAGGATTTCTTTTGAAACGAATATATATATCCATACATGGAAACTTTAATAAAAAGCTTTTCTTTTCTCGCTAGTGAAACTATAAGCTCTCAAGCCAAAAAGAGGTTCTTATGAAGCAAAGAAAAGGAAGGAAAAAAGTGGAGGTGTCTCTATGGATAAAAAGGCGAAAATAGCCAGCATTTCTGCGCTTGTTCTAGCGTTATTAGTATTAGCACTTGTCGTTTTTGCAGCACCGAAGAAATGCAATAATGGTATAGACGATGATAATGATGGGTTAATTGATTATCCAGCAGATCCTGGCTGTTCCAGTACGAGTGATAATAGTGAGACCAGTTCTAGTTTGATTTGCGATGATGGTGTTGACCAGACTAATGATAGAGATACATTAGCAGATTATAGACTTTCTGGCGGAGATCCTGGATGTACGAGCCCGACAGATGGGGATGAGCGCGATGGTGCATGCGATGATCTCGACGATGAAACGGATGATCGTGATACGCTTACTGATTCCACAGACCCTGGCTGTACCTCTACCAATGACCCTTCCGAAATAGATGGCATGTGTGACGATATTGTTGATGATGTGAGTGATGCTGATAGCTTAGGAGACGCTTCTGATCCTGGCTGTACTTCTTTCGGCGACCCTTCTGAAATTGATGGGCAATGTGATGATTTAAGCGATAATGATGGTGACACATTTATAGATTATCCCGATGATCCAGGTTGTACTTCCTTCAGCGATTCCAGCGAACTAGGAACAGTACAGTGTGATAATAATATCGATGATGATCTGGACATCTTTATTGATTACCCTGATGATTCTGGTTGTGCTTCTCCATCAGACAATTTAGAGAGCACGGATAGCTGTACAGACTCTGACGGTGGCATTGTCATCACCATTGCTGGTAATACCACGGGTCAGAAGAACAATACGGATTATACCAACTACGACGTCTGCATCTCTTCCACGATTGTGAAGGAGTACTTCTGCACTGGTACGCAGTCCAATTCCACGAATCAGAACTGCGTAACGAATACGACGAGTACTTGCGTTGGAGGAAGATGTATTGCAGCATGCGAAGATGGTCTCGATAATGATGGGGATGGATTAACCGATTATCCTAGTGATCCAGGATGCATAAGCGCAAGCGACAATAGTGAACGGGAGGCTGCTGGAGCACAGTGCGACAATGGGGTTGATGATAGTGACAGTGAAGATATTATTGCAGATTACCCGGCGGATGTCGGATGTGCTGGCCCAACAGATAATGATGAGCGCAACCAGTGTAACGATGCTACAGACAATGATGGAGATGGCCGCACTGATTACCAAGGTGTAGCACCAGACAGCAAATGCTCCTCTGCAGCAGACAATGATGAATCGCCGAAGGATTCTTGCAGTGACACCGATGCAGGCATTGTCTTACCTATTCAAGGAACAGCTTCTGGAGACAACGAAGATGTGCCGTACAGCTTCACTGATGTCTGCCTTGATGCGATCGTATTGAGGGAATTTTACTGTGGTGGAGTAAGTCAAGATTACTCCCCATTAAATACTACCACCAACTGTACAGGCAACTTCACCAGCTGTAGTAGCGGAACGTGCGTCTAGAAAATCTTTTCCTAAATTTTTCTTTTCTCCTTTCTTAGAATTCTTCTTAAGCCTGTATCGTAACCTTCTTCCCTAAACTCTGCCCTGGCATGCCCCTTTCAAACAGAACTCGTAAAGCTCCCTTATTGCCATGCGCTGCTGCAATTTTTCCCTGGATTTCCCTGTTTGCAGGGCTCTTCCAAACAACCTTTTTTCCAACCAGCTTTGCAGCTGCCTCTCTCGATGCTATACCAGAAATCTGGATAATGATATGGTTACTGCCTCTATTCGTCTTATAGCTTCCCCGGAAATGGACAATGGTGCCTTCCATACAGTCGGGGCTCTGGAGGAGATTTATAAAGCTTTTCGTTCTCGGTGAGGCACTTTTTGGACCTTTACCGGCAGCCGGTAAACAAGAATATCCGTTGTTTCCTTGTCAGGCTTTACCTCCTCTAGCATATCCCATCCTTGCTTTGTTCTATTCACTCTATGGACAGAGCTCTTATATCCTGCATCCTGGAAACTATCTGCTGTCACTAAGTACCCTTGATCTTTTGCCATGATATTCTCTAATGTATGGTCGACTTGGTGGGCAGTAATGCAATGAATATCTACCGGCTCTCTCCCTGTTTCTTCGAGATGCTTTCTCAATACTCCAGGCTTCTCTTCCGGGCAATGGTCGATGCATGTTTCTATGCCCACTGTTAGGCCTGCCTCTTCATGCTCTACTACAGGGTTTGTATAGCGAGAGGAAAATGGCAGTCCATGTTGCCCTCCCATATCCCTATCAAAACCGCTGGAATGTTGCTTATCATGATATTGAAGAATTTTCCCTCCTTTAATGACTGCTGTTCTGTTGTACAAGGCCTCTCCTTCTTTTTTGATGTACGTGCCAGGGATAATTAGCGTTTGCGGATGTTGCTTTGACCACTCCAAAATCTTCCTTACTGCTGGATTATTATCCTGGAGCTCTGGCTTTCCTCCGTAGAGGGCATATTCCGGTAGAAGAAGAATGTCTGGATGATGAGCAAGACCCTTATGAACATTTCGGAGAATGTTCTCAATATCCTTCTGGGTTCTCTGACCAGGGTGTCGCTTCTCTCCTTTGACAATGACAACTTTAAGGTGTTGCTGGTTTTGCATGCTTCAATCGTTCTATGAGAACATCCATACTTAAACCTTTCTGCTGTTCATGGGATGATAAAATTTTCATCGATATCGTTCCCTGCTCTAATTCCTCAGGACCTAGGTACAATGCATAGGGCACTCCCCTTTTGCTTGCTGTTCTGGATGCGGATTTTACGCTTGCCCCGGAAAAATCTACCTCTGTTGCGATGCCTGCCTTTCGTAGTTGCTCTGCGATTTCAATGGCACGCAGATAAAACCGCTTCTTCTCTTCCTCGCCACCATCTTGCATAACCGGAATAAGATACGCTTGAGTTACGGGAGGAATTTCCACACCCCTTGCTATTAGCAAATCCACAATCCGCTCGACACCCAAGGAAAGGCCAGTTGCTGGAATCACCTCTCTCTTTCCAAAAAGCCGCATGACCGTGTCATATCTTCCACCACCAGCAATTGCCTTGTCTCCTCCTGGAGGAAAGAATTCAAATATTGCACCTGTGTAATAATCTAATCCGCGAGCAAGGCTTGGAGCAATCTTGGCTTTGACACCATAGGTTCGGAGCATTGCCTGCAGATCATTCAATTTGGAAAATATGTCATCAACAGGAAAACCGAGCCTCATGCCCTCTGCAGCTTTTCTGTTGCTCGCTGGAAGCCTCTCTAGCGCAGTTTTTCTGATACGATCCAATCTTACGGTGTCCCTCGCATAGGCTCTGAGCGCTTCAACGTCCTTTGCTGCCAAGAGTCCCATGATCAAGTCTGTGGCGTATTCTGTCAATCCTACTTTATGCACCAATTCTCCACGAACACCCCTTTCACCGGTATTAGGAAGTTTATCCATAGTCGTAATCGCCTTTTGCTGCTTCTCTGGCTCCACAGCAGCATAGTAAAAGAGCGCTTGGAATAACCGAATATCATTCAACCGAATTTCTGTGTCAATTTCAAGTGTATGCAATGCCCGATACGCTGCTGCAATAATCTCAGCCTCTGCGTAAGGCTCCTTTACACCAAAAATATCACCATCTGCTTGGATAAATCCCCTCTGCCGGGATGCTCCAACAGGACCCTGTCTAAAGACACTTCCTATCTGGGAGAGCCTTACTGGCAAAGTGATCTCTCCTGTATTGAGACCTCTCGCCACTGCCCGTATTAATCCCTTGGTTTGGTCGTATCGCAGTCCTAAATTTCTCTCTCCTCTATCCTGAAAACTGAAGACCTCTCCAGAAGTTCCAAAATCCCTTGTTTCTTCGCTCACCAGCGTCTCTATCGCCTCTATATGGGGGGTTCTAATAGGCAGAAATCCGAGGTTTTGAAACTCTCGCTCCGCAGTTTTGCACACATAATTCACTACCGCCGCTTCTCGCGGCATTCTGTCGCGGAATCCTTTAACAGGTTCGTAAACCATGGTTACCAGCCTTAAAACCCCCATACTGAGATAATTTTTCAGGTTTATTAGGTTTTTGTATGGCTTTCTATTTTAGAATGACTTTAAAGTAGTGACTATTTATAAAGCTTTCGATTTTCGTGAATATTGGCTTTCTTATCAGATCATGATTACGAAATATGTATATACT
>JACOVN010000118.1 GCA_016177315.1 Candidatus Woesearchaeota archaeon | reverse complement strand
ATAGAGGCAGTATACTCGACATATTTATAAAAGTTCCTATGCAAATATTTATAAAAAGCCATAATCGCTATGAAAAGTATGAATCTTCAGGAAACCATCCGGAAATTTGCCCTGCAGAATGCTGTCAAGTATGGTGGCAAGGCCAACTCAGGAGCAGTCATTGCGAAGGTGCTGCACGAGCAGCCAGAACTGAAATCCAGGATGAAAGAGCTGCAGCAGGAAATCCAGCAAATTATCAAGGAAGTGAATAAGCTTGGTGTGGAAAAGCAGATTGCAGAGCTGAAAAAAATTGCTCCAGAGTTGTTGGAGGAAAAGCCAAAAGAAGAAAGGAAAGAATTGAAGCCATTGGAAGATGCAAAGCCAGGCAGGGTTGTCATGCGGTTTGAGCCCTCTCCATCAGGACCCTTGCACATCGGTCATGCCTATGTCATTTCTTTAAATTCCGAATACTGCAGAAAGTATAAAGGAAAAATGATTCTGAGAATTGCAGACACCAACCCTAGCAATATTTATCCTCCTTCCTATGAATTAATTGCCAAAGATGCAGACTGGGTAACGAAGGGGAATGTTGCAGAAGTCATAACGCAATCAGAGAATATGGAATCCTATTATACCTATGCCTTGAAATTGCTCGAGATGGGAAAAGCGTATGTTTGTACCTGCACTGCGGATGCATTTAGAGCAATGGCTTTGAAGGAAGAGGCATGTCCATGCAGGAATCTAGCGATAAAAGAGAATGTAAAACAATGGGAGAAAATGTTGAAGAAATACCAAGAAGGAGAAGCGGTAGTGAGATTGAAAACAGATATTCATCATAAGAATCCTGCCATGCGGGACTTCCCATTGCTGAGGATTAACGAAGAAGAGCATCCCAAACAGGGAAAAAAACATCGAATATGGCCCTTGATGAATTTCTCTGTTGCAGTGGATGATTTTGAAGAGGAAGTTACCCACATCATCCGGGCAAAGGACCATGCAGACAATGCAAAAAGACAAGAGATTATTCAAAAATATATAGGATGGCCAGTGCCGAAGGCTATTTTTGTCGGGAGAATTAATTTTATCGACATGGAAGTGTCCTGCAGCAAAACCAGGCCCTTGATTGAGCAAGGACTGTACAGAGATTGGGATGACATTCGATTACCATTCTTAGCAGCGTTGCGGAGAAGAGGGTATCAGCCAGAAGCCTTCATCAAATATGCCTTGGATGTTGGCGTTTCCTTGACAGACAAGACTGTTTCGAAAGAAGAATTCTTTAAGGTGATTGATGCCTTCAATAGGGAAGTTATAGAGCCAACCGCCTATCGCTATTTCTTTATTCCAGACCCAGTAGAGGTGAAGATAGAGAAAGCTCCTGCAAGAGAGGTGGAATTGGATTTGCACCCGGACAACAAGGAGGGAGGGAGGAAATTCAAGACAAAAGATGCTTTCTATCTTGCAAAAAACGATGTAAACCAAGTAAAGGAAGGAAAGTTATACCGGTTAATGGATTGTCTCAACTTCAAAAAGCAAGGAAAGAAATTAGTCTTTGACTCCCAAGAATATGAAAAGTATAAGCAACAGGGGGAGCGGATCATGCACTGGCTTCCAAAAGATGCAAAACTCGTAACTGTAGAGGTTTTGATGCCAGACAACACGATAGTGCAAGGATGGGGAGAGGAAGGCTTGGGGAACTTGGAGGAGGGGGCTATTGTTCAGCTGGAGCGATTTGGCTTTTGTCGATTGGATGCAAAAGAAGACGATAAACTCGTATTCTGGTATGCACATAAATGACCGATAATTATTTAAACGAAAACGCTTTACCATTGGTGAAAGGGGCGAAGAAAAACAATCAAACTGGGGTGGGAGCGATGTCCTCGAAAAGTACTAGAGAATGTTTGGAGCAAATAGCAGAAGGAGTGGGTGATCTTGCAGAAAAAGGTGCAAGACAAGCAGGAATTCTTCTTGAGAAGGGAAAACGGAAAGCGTACCAAGTTGCTTCTGAATTGGAACGAGAAGTGCGAGAAGGGGATGGTGTTGGTGGAGCAGCAAGGAAAGTCGCAACAAGCGTTGCTCGAGGCGCTGCCACCGTAGCAACAACTCTTTATCAATCCTTGGCAGCCGGCTATAAGAAGTTTGAAGAAACTTTCTTCACAAAGGGAGAATTCGATGAGAAAAAGGCCAAGAGAGCATTACAAGATGCCGCAAAAGCAACAAAGCAGTTTGGCGAAGAAACGGTAAAGACACTCAAAGAGCTGGTGCAAGAAGGCGCCCAAGCAGTGCAGCAGGATTATAGAACGTATGTCCCCACAGCAGAGGAAAGGAGAACAAGGTATGCTGGCATTGGAACCCAGTATGCGGGAGTTCCCTTGAGGCCAAGGTTGGAGGCCTGCCTTGCATTCCATGAGGAAGCAAGGAAACGATTGCCAGGAGGGTTGAAAGTGAGGGAGAGTATGCTAAAGGACATCAAAGCAAGCGCCAGCGCGAACTTTGGCGAGCTTGTTGCCTTCTACGTAACCCGATCCAACCAGAAACTGGCAACTCCAAAGATTGAGGCTGCGATGAATTATCTTAACCCCAAATAGGGGGGATTTTTCTTTTTTCGCTAAATTTTTCCCACCTAGTAACAAAATCTGCATTTATACGCCTCAGGAAGGCCGAATTCGGGCATTTTTTAGAAAGCTTTATATAGGAGTTGCCCGTCTGCACCGCTGAAAAGCCTACCATTAAGGTTTGTAGGCTCAATAAGCACAAGAAATATGGGGTGAAACACTATGGCAGACCTATTAGTTGTAAAGGCAAAGATCAGAGATGCTGCAAAGGGCATGAACGTTGCAGGAGATTTGGCTGAAGCTCTCGATAAAAGAGTCAGGCAGTTAGTGGATGATGCTTGCAGAAGGGCAAAGGAGAACGGCAGGAAGACCGTGCAAGCAAAGGATTTGTAAAATCTTCATTCCTTTTTCTCGAGGCTGCAAAGCCTCTTTCTTTTGTTTTTTCTGATTTGAGTGTTGCTCACCACTCAGCAATACTAATAAAAGAAAATTTTATATACTCAAAACCTTTTCCCCTGTCCGGAGGGTGGCGTATGAATCTTTGGAAGCAGAAGAAGGGTGCAGGCCCAGCAATTATCATTCTGTTAGTGATTCTGGCAGCCATTGTCATCTACTGGGTCTCGGGCTTAGTGCAACGAGAATGCGACAAAGACACGGATTGTGGAGAAGGCTTCTACTGCGGCTCTGACTTCCAGTGCCACGAGCACAAAATCATTGAGAAAACGGAAATCAGGAACTTCAATTTGCTGATTCCTTCAATCATTGTGGGCATTGCGATTGTTGTCGCAGCCATCATTCTGCGATCGAAGAAATTAGAGAAGTTGCTGGGAGTATAGCTACTTTTTCTTTGCTGCTTGGAGCTTTTCCTTGATTCTATTCATTCGATGCTTAATCAATTCCAATTTTTCTCTGCTGTAGGTTTTCTTCCTACGTAACTTTGTATATTGCTCCTCCAAGCCTTTTAGCTGCTCTGCGAGCATGGCCAATTCAATTTCCCGCAATTCGTGCTGCAGTTTTTTCTCCTTTCTCTGTAATTCCTCAGACGTTAAAACCTTCACCTTCAGCTTTTTCGCAATCTGTCGCAGTGCTAATTCCACATTTCCAAGTTTCTCCATAAAAACTAAGCTGTCGTCTGCATGTCGTTCATCGAAGAAAACGAGGCGTTGTTCGAGTTCTGCCAATCGCTTCCGAGTCTCTTCCAACGCAAAAAGTTCCTTCTCCTCCAGTTTCGTAATCTGCTCCTCCCCAACTTTCAATTCCACTTCCCTGTTCAGAATCGCATCCAGCTGCTCGGTTAACGTATCAATCTCCCTCTTGACAGTTTCTTTTCGTATCCTGTCATTCGCAGCAAAGCGCTTGATCTTTTCCACTTGGACATGGATTTCCTGAATCTTCCGCTGCTTTCCCTGCCGTCGCGCAGCTGCGTGAACCAGGTGCCTGGTAAAACTCTTCAATTGGGGAGGACTTACTTGCTGGAGCATCTTACAGTTCTTCTTCAGAGAGAAATTCTGGTGCAGGAGGTGCAGGAGGAATCTTTCTCTCCTCTATTTTCCGTGGCTCTCCCATGGCTGGCATCTCTGGGAACGCAGATTGTCTTGGCGCAGGAGAAAATTCTTCAAAGGGATTGGGTGTTGGAGGCGTGAAGGGTCGCGGCTCTACCCGGATCCTAGGTTGAGGAGTGAATCCTGGAGGTGGACCTTGCGGAGCAAAGGATCTCGGAGGATACTCTCTGCGGTGGTGGATACTCTCCTTGATCATGTCTGCAACTGCCAAAATACCTTTCGCAATCTTATGGTTTTGGTCGATCAAAGTATCCATCCTTTCCATCATGGGTTCCAATTTCTTGCTCAGAATCACAGAATCCTTTTCCTCTAATTTCATCTGTTCTGCGGCATCCTTGAAGAGGGAAGTCAAGTCCTCGATATTATCAGAAAGTCTGTTCATGGATTCCTGCAATGTTTGTCCAGAAGCAGTGCTGCCCAGAGGATTTCGCTTGAGCTCCCCTACTTGTTTCTCTAACTCCCTCAGTTTCTTGTGAGGGACCATATCGTAGTCCTCATCCTCTGGCACGTTCACACCTCTTTTTGAACCTATGGCATATTTTGGCAAGGGACTTTATAAATATTTTGGTCTGTATCTGCCTTTCTAAACATAAATCTCATGGTGCACAAACTCCTTCGGCATGCCCTTCTCCAGGAGAAGCTTCTTGTTATCCTCCACGAGCCTTGTTAATCCGCAGATATAAGCCTCTTTGTCAGCAACATTCGGCATCATGTTCTGCCAGGCATCCTGCGCATATCCATTTTTTCCATTCCAATCCTGCCTGCTCAAGACAGGAATGAAGTGGAAATTCTTATGCTCTCTTGCCAGCAATTCAAATTCCTCCCTATAAATAATCTCATCCTCTGTTTTATTCCCAAAGAAAAGCCAGATTTCCTGCTTTGTTCCTTTCCTGAAAATTTCCTTGATCATGCACCGCTATGGACAAATGCCAGAGCCTCCTGATATTAATAGGATATAAATATATATTGGCTCTCTCAGAATAAATTTCCTGTTCGGCCCCATTATTTCTACCTTT
>JACOVN010000124.1 GCA_016177315.1 Candidatus Woesearchaeota archaeon | reverse complement strand
TATTTTCAAGCTCTATGACAGTATTTAGTCTGGAAATGGATAAGATTACTCTGACTAACTAAAAGAGTTTCTCAAACTCAAGAAGGGAATGGTTGTTACTTTGCATCCAGAAAGGGAAGATAAGTTAATCATTTATGTTTAGTTTACTTGAAAAAGAGGCTCCCATGATCTTGCTCTCCATCGGCGCAATGGCCAATGCCACAGCGGAGGCAAGCTCTGCTGGAGGCTATTTCGAAACTGTTTTTTTGCCGAACATTGTCGAGCGAATCAAGGATATGGTTTATGCGCCTTCCACCAATCACGACATGCTCTGGATTGTCTTTCCTCTGGTCTTTACACTCCTCATGATGGAGTTCTACTTCGGCAGATACACGCGAGAAGAGTTGGGCTGGAACACTGCCGTAGGCAATAGCCTTGTCCTGATCTTTGTCTCCATTGATTTGTTCCGGTATCTATACAACCATCCCCAGGCATTGGGCACTTTGACTTTCCTCCTTGAGTCGCCAGTGCCAACAAAAATGCTGATTGCTATGCTTGTCTTTATTGAGGGTATCATACTGTTGTTTGAAGATTTCTTTCACAGAATTCCTAAGCGAATTGCATTCTTCATTTCCTCCCCCTTGCCGGTGAATCTAACAGCATACGTTGGAATTGCTATTGTTTACTCCAACATTCCGTTTGACTGGTACACGATTCTTGCAGCCCTTGCATTGTTCTTCCTCCTGCTGCTCTTCTTTTGGATCGTGCGGTTGGCTGTACCGATTGCAGCAGTGCAAGAGCCGAGAGTGGGAGAGGGGAGGGAATAGGAAGATTTATATAGAAGTAAGGCATACCTTACAAATGGGATACACATGGAATTTGCCATCGCAAAGGTAAGCACGAAAGGTCAAATAGTCATTCCTAGTGCACTGAGACAGGATGTCCATGCTGGCGATGTATTTCTCATCATCAAGGATAATAAACGGATTATCTTGAAAAACTTGAAGAGTATTGGGGAGAATATAAAAGAGGATTTGCTTTTTGCAGAAAGAGTCGAAAAAGCCTGGCAGAGGTATGATGGGGGTAAGTTTACAAGCAAATCAAAAGAGGATTTTCTCAAGGAACTTAAAGCATGTTAACCATTGACTACGAAGAGGATTTTCTGAAAGTGATTAGCAAGATAAAGCATCAAGAAGTTAAAGAAAAAATAAAGAAACAGATTGAGAAAATTATTGACAATCCAGAAATAGGCAAGCCCATGCGGTATAACCGCAAGGGAACCAGAGAGGTGTATATCGCGCCGTACCGGTTGGCCTATGCCTATATACCCTCAGAACATAAGCTTATTTTTTTGGAGATCTATCACAAGGATGAACAATAATAATAAATGACTATGGATAATACATTTTACCTATTGCGGCATGCTGAAATAAAAATCGACAAAAAGCTTCCTATCAGTAAATGGAAACTATCTATGAAAGGAAGAAAGCAAGCAGCAGCATTGGCAAGAAAAAATATCTTTGAGGATATTGATCTTATTCTTTCTTCTAGAGAAGAAAAAGCATACCAAACAGCCAAACCTTTGGCAAGCAAGCTTAGAAAGCGAATCATGAAATTGAAAGCTTTCGATGAGTTACATCGGGATAAAGGGGGCTTTCTAGAGAAGAAGGAATTTGAGAGAGCATTGAAATTTTGTTTAACCCATTTGGATAAATCTGTGTATCAATGGGAAATTGCGAAACATGGATTAAAGTGCTTTGAAAATGGAATAAAGAGGATCGATAGAAAATACCGAGGAAAGAACATCCTCCTGGTATCGCATGGCATTGTCATTAATCTCTATTTTGCAAAATTGCTAAATAAATTGAATAGAGTATATGAACGAACTGCTAAGACAACATTCTGCGATTATGGAATGGTGAAGAACAAGAGGGTGATTCAGGATATTGTAAAAAAATAAACTATTTCACCCTCTCAAACCCAATCTCTAAATCATACTCCTTAATTTTCTCTTTTTTTGTATACTCATGCTTCCCAGTCATTCGTTTCCTCATGATAATGTTCGTCGCTCCAACCTTTTCCTGCATCTGCTTCTTCCAAGGCTCGAGCAATTCCTGCAGATCCTCTGGAACAGCTAAATGCAAATGAATCCTATCTTTTTTCTCTAAGCCAGCTTCTTTCCTGGCCTGCTGGATTCTCCTGGTTAATTCTCTGGCATAGCCTTCTGCATCCAATTCCTTGCTTCTCTCCTTATTTACATACACAGCACCATACTTGAAGGGAACTTCCTGGTAGATGGCTGGAATTTCCTTCTTCACAATCAAGTGTTCCTTGACAATTTTGCACTTCTTCCCATTCACACTCATTTCGAAAAACCCTTCTTTCTCCATGTGCCCTAAGATGGTTTCCGGCGATTCTATAGTTAATTTCGCGATGATCTTTGGTGCTAATGCTCCAAAGTCAGGCCCAAGCTGGGCAAAGTCTGGTTTGATGGAGAGCTTTACCTTGGGCAGCCTCTCCATGATTTGTAGCTCCTTCACATTCGTCTGGAGCGTAATTAAATCTCCTAATTGCTGAACCGCCTTCAGGACTTCTGCATTGCTAGTTTCCAGTACCGCCTGCTTTACTGGCCATCTCACTCCTAAATTCATCTTCTCCCTGCCGAAGAGAATTGCCTGCATGATATCCTGCGCCACTTCCATGTTCTTCTCCAATGCAGCATCTCGCTCTTCTGCAATCACCTTGGGCCATGGATAGAGGTGGATGCTCTCCTCCTTCCAGCCAAATGCCTCCCGCAAATGCAGGTACATTTTTTCTGTGATAAAAGGGCAGATAGGAGCAAAGAGCTTCAGGCAGGTAAGCAAGGTTCTATATACTACATAGACAATTGCGTGCTTCTCCAGCTCCTCTCCCACCACGGATTTCTCCCTCACGAGCTGGATATACGTTCTGGATAATTCCAAGAACAATTTCTCTACCTTCCAAGGAACTTCATTGAGGTTGTAATGCTCAAAGAGCTTCGTTACTTCCTGCACAGTGCTGTTCAGCTTCGAGAGCATGTAGTACTCTTCATACCCGAACACATCCCGAATTAAATTTTCATCTAACGTTCCAGGCAAGAGTTCCATGGTCTTGGCATAGTCCAGCAGGAATTTGTGCAAGTTCCAGAGAATGGCCAAGTGCTTGTACTTGAGCTTCATGTCCTCAAAATTGTAATTAATATCAATGCCAGGAGTAGTGCCGCCAATCATATAATACCGCAAGGTATCTGCGCCATACTGGTCGATCACTTCCTGAGGCAGAATGTAATTCCCTAAACTCTTGGACATCTTCCTGCCTAAGGCATCCTGGACAAAGCCATGCATATACGCTGCTTGAAAGGAAGGTTTGCCAATAGCTAGCATCGAGGCAACCATCAAGAGATTGAACCAGCCTCTAATCTGGTCTTTGCCCTCCAGAATAAATTCAGCCGGATACAACTTTTCAAACCACTCTTTTCGCTGCGGGTAATCCAAGCATGTCCAGGAAACACAGCCAGCATCCACCCACACATCTACGATGTCCGGAATCCTTCTTCTTGTTCCCCCGCATTTGCATGGATACACTATTTCGTCAATCCAGGGCTTGTGAGGATCCTTTGGATCTTTCTTGGTAACTTGCTTCAGCTCTGCAAAAGAGCCAAAGACATCATATTCCTTGCATTGCTCGCACCTCCAGATAGGAACTGGGGTTCCCCAGAATCGTTGCTTGGTAATGCTATTGTCCCTCAAATTTCTTAGCCAGGCATCGAAGGCGTTGAAAGCAGCCTCTGGCACCCATTGAATATCTCTGTTGGCATTGAGCATCTTCTCCTTCAAATCCTCGATCTTGAAGAACCATTGCTTCGTGGCTCGGAAAATAACTGGCTGGTGGCATCGCTGGCAATGAGGATAGTCATGCTCCACAAAGGTTTTTGCAATTACTGCTCCCTTCTCTTCCAATGCTTTGGTGAATTCCTTGTCATCCTTTCTCGCAATCAACCCTCTGAACTTCCCCATGCTAGCCGGGAATCTGCCTGCCTCATCTACAGGATTCCAGGGGGCAATGCCCTCTCGATGTCCTATTTCATAATCCTCTGGTCCGCAGCCAGGCGCAGTATGCACTAAGCCAGAGCCTGCAGTCGTATCCACATATTCCGTAGACAAGACAACCGTATGCACTTTAGGATGTTTTTCCTTGAGCTTCTGGAATTCAGGAATCTCTCCAGCCAATGGATGCTCATATTCCAGCCCTTGCAGTTTTCCCCCTTTCATCTCCTCGACAATTGCAAACTTCTTGCCTGCAACTCCCTGAATGAATACTCCCGCTAAAGCCTTTGCGACAATCCAAATTTCCTTTTCCACTTTGCATTTGACATACACGATCTCTGGATTTACCATGACAGCCAAATTCAGGGGGATAGTCCATGGTGTCGTGGTCCAGACCACCAAGAATTCATTTTCTTTTCCCTTTATTTTGAATTTGAGGAAAATGGATTCGTCCTTCACATTCTGGTATTCCAATTCGTGCTTTGCCAAGGCTGTCATGCAGTGCCTGCACCATTGAATCGTTCTCAACCCCTCATACAGCCTTTTCTGCTCATGCGCTCTCTTGATGAGCCACCACACTCCTTCCATGAATTCCTTTTTGATGGATTGATACGCATTCTCGAAATCCATCCAAACGCCCATTCTGATAAAGTCCTCATTCATCTGCTGCAGATTTTCTACTGAGAATTTCTCGCATTCCTGGATAAATCTCTCCATGCCGAATTTCAAAATGTCTTCCTTTCCAGCCAGCTTGAGCTTCTTCTGCACCCCATGTTCTGTAGGAAGGCCATGCATATCATACCCTGCCCTATCCCAGACATCCAGGCCTTGCATTCTCTTATAGCGCAACACAACATCCTTCAAGGCTTTGTTCCATGCAGTCCCAATGTGGACTCTTCCAGAGGTATAGGGAGGACCGTCTAAGAAATAAAAGCTTTTCTTGCCAGCATTTTTCTTTCTGGCCTTCTCGTAAGTATTGTGCTTCTTCCAGTAGCTCAGGATTTCCTTCTCTACTGCTATAGGATCATAGTTTCCAATACCCTTTCTTTCCTCTACCTTTCCTTCTGCTGGAATGATTTTTGTTTCTGTCTTCTTTCCCTTTGCTTGCATGGCAGAAGAAGGTTACTGGGATTGTTTATAAAGGTTTTTGTGCACGATAGAACAGGATCAGTAGCACTCCCCGCACACCATAACTCCCTTTCTCAGCTTCAAGTGCTCTGCGTAGTTCCCGCATTCCTGGCAGATGCCTTCCTTGGGAGAAATTCTGTTGATGGGCTTTCTTTCTGCTTCTCGCAGCTCAAATTTCTCCACCAACAGTTCGAAGAGTTGCGGCTGAATCTTAAGGATATCCTTCAACGTGAGAAGGCCAACCATCTTGTTATTGTCGACCACGGGCAAATGCCTGATATTTAAGTCCCGCATCTTCACCAATGCATCGAAAACATCCATGTCAGGAGCAATAGTCTCAATATCCCGTTCCATGATTTCCTCTACTGCTATCTCGCTCGTGTTCAAGCTGGTAGCAACGGCCTTGCGCACAATGTCTTGCTCAGTCACAATGCCAGTCAACCCCTCTCCTCCTTTCACCACCAATGCCCCAACGTGATGCTGTGCCATGATTCTCGCGCATTCCTCCAGGGTTGTGTCTGAAGGAATAGAAATCGGCTGCTCGGTCATGGCATCACAAACCTTATAGCCTGTCTTCATTCTCTGGTATACGCAGGCATTCTATAAAAAGATTGTGCTAGTGGGCATACTCAGAATGTCCAACATTCTGGAGAGGATATGCATGTCCCTGTGTTTTGCTCCACCCTTGAGGGCGGGGATAGCTCCGAGCGGAGAATTTTTGTTACAGCCTTTTCAATAATTCACCAGAATTTCCACGTCCTTGCCAAAGATTTCCTTCAGATTTTCAAAAATAGGCTCTTTGATGAATACTTTTGGTGGGATTTCTATCTTTGCCAAGGCTTTCTCTAGCTCTTCAATATTGGAAGGCTCTATCGTGCCAAGGCTGCCATCCGGATTTATTTTCGCCTTGCTGATCTCTCTGTCCTCTTTGTCAATATCGTGGACAATATATGCGGTATCTTCCAGAAGCAACACTTCTCCATATCGCTCTCCATGCTTGACTCGAATCTTCGTTCTTTCCATTTCCCTTCCTCTTTTCCTCTGCAAGTATTCCACCATGAACCGGACGAATTCATTGGAGTCTTTCTTGACCTGCTCTACTTCATGCTTGCTTAATTTCCCTTCATCATAGTCCTGTTTCGCCTTGATGATCTCGTGCAGCATCCGTAAATATTTCTCCGGGATTTTCCCCAAGTGGATCATTTCTGTCTCAAATAATTTAATGATTTCCTCATTCTTCACTCTTTCCATGCCCTCCAAGCGGAGAATATCCCTGATCACCGTAACAATAGTTTCGTAAATGTGCTTCACAGATTCTTCTTCCTTGATCTTCTCAATTTGCGTGAACAGCCTTTTAATCCTTTTCAAGAACTTGTCTGCATCCTGCATCAATTCGTCAATTTCCTTTCCTGTCAAGTCCTTCTTAGTTCCGTGCTCAATATCCTTTCGAATCTGGATGCTCTTCGCCAAAAAGTCCACGTGCTTCTGTTCCAGCAATTTCTCCTTCTTCACAAAAATCTCTCCCATGAGCTGGGCTGTTTCCCTCGGCGCTGGGGGTGGTATGCCGTAGAGCATCAAGGCTGCTTGTGATGGTGTTAAGACAGCATAGTAAATATCCTCCATGCCGATATCCTTTAATTTCAGCTCCACTCTCTTCAACATCTGCTCTCCAGAGCTCATGAACATATCAATGGCTTCTGTGGAAGGCTTGATTTTGCCCATTTTGAGCAACTGTTTCCAGGGCATGAAGATGCCTCTGTCATAGAATGGCACTCCATCTCTGAGCAAGGTGAAGATAACTGGATTTGCCTCTCGTAAGCTGTCCCAGAAATCTGTGAGAATGTACACTTGAATATTCAATTTGTTTCTGATTCCTGTTAATTCTCCAGCCTCAATGCCCATGCCGATGATAATGGCTCGCAATTTATCCTTTAACTCTGCTCTGGTCATCTTCTTGACATCCGTATCATCGATAGCAATCCACACATCAATATCGCTGGTCTTCGTTGCCCTGCCCTGCACGAGGCTACCAGCAAGAACATAGCTGACAATGTATTTCTCAAACTTTTTCAAAACCATGGTCTTGTGCACTTCTGCAATCTTAATGGCTGCGAGCATCCCTCCATCATGGATCGGAGCTCCCATGGCAATTAACTGGAGCAGATCATATTTTCCATCGTAGCAGCTCTGCCAGTGCTCTGACAGGATGATGGTTTCTGGGAGGATATTCTTGTCTATTTCTTTGGCAATGTTATCGATAATGGTATAGAGCTTATCCTTCAATTCAAACTTATTCATCTTGGTGGAGTCAGAGTCATCCACTAAAACCAGGACAGAGATCTTTTCCTTGTCAACTGGCTTTCCTTCCTCTGGCTTTGGCGGAGGGAGCAACGCAATACCCATAATATACTTGTCAAACTTCTTCAGAATTTCATCCTTGAAGGTGTCCAATTTCTCCTTGATTTTCTTTAATTTTTCTTGAACATCCTTGGGCAACTTCTTCTCTAGCTCCGCAATGGCCTGCTGTTGCGGGTCTTCCTTTTCCTTCCCTTCCTCTGCAGGCTTTTCATAGCCTGTTCCTTCTGGTTCTTTTGGCGCTTTTTCCTTCTCCTTTGTCATGCTCTAGGCTCCTCCCCAACACTTTGTGCTAGGCGAGTAACAACGCAATTCCTTTATAAATACTATTATCT
>JACOVN010000123.1 GCA_016177315.1 Candidatus Woesearchaeota archaeon | reverse complement strand
TGATAATTTCAGAAAGTTATTTGTTTTAGATCTTGTAGCTCACAATACAAGAAAAAGGGCATTGGTAAGAATCATACTCCGCTCTAAGAAGATTCGACCTTATCAGTATCTACTTGCCATTTCCAAAGGAATGAATACCTCAGTTTCTCTAGCGAAATATTTAAGGCTCTCTGATATAACCGCAAGATATTATGTCGCAAAATATGCGCGTGAGGGTATGATTAAAGGGCACAAAGAAGGTACTATACCCAATAAGCGATGTTATAGACTAGCTGAAAAAGGAGAAGCAATGCTAGCTTTCTACCAGCAATTGCTTTCTGCATCAAATAGGAAGGTTTAAAAAAACAAGCCCCCCTCTTTCTTGATATGAAAGATATTAGGAGTCCTCTTGTCGTGGTGGTCGGACACATAGATCACGGAAAGTCTACATTGCTTGATACTATTAGAGGTACCGCTATTGTGGAGCAAGAAGCTGGCAGAATTACTCAAGCTATTGGTGTTTCCATTGTACCGATAGAGACCATAGAAAGGATTTGCGGAAATTTGCTTCAGAAAATAAAGACAAAGATTATCATCCCTGGCTTGTTATTCATCGATACCCCTGGCCATGCAGCCTTCATTTCTCTGAGAAAAAGGGGGGGCAATTTAGCAGACATTGCTATCCTTGTTGTGGATATCAACGAAGGATTCAAGCCTCAAACTGCAGAAGCAGTGGAAATTCTGAAGACGTACAAAACACCATTTGTTGTTGCAGCCAATAAGATTGACTTAGTGCCTGGATGGCAAGACCAAGAAGGGGCTTTACTCCAGAAAATCAACAAACAGCATCAGAGTGTGCAGGATGAGCTGGATAGAAGGTTGTATACTCTGGTAGGCAAATTGCATGAACTTGGCTTTCCAGCAGAACGGTTTGATAGGGTAGAGGAGTATACCAAGCAGATTGCCATCATTCCCTGTTCTGCAAAAACTTCAGAGGGATTGCCAGAGCTGATGATGGTTTTAACAGGATTAGCCCAGCGATACTTGGAAAAGAGCCTTGGGACAGAAGTGAAAGGGTATGCGAAAGGAACTGTTTTAGAAGTAAAGGAAGAAAAAGGTTTAGGAACAACTTTGGATGTCATTATGTATGATGGAACATTGAAGGTGAATGATACCATCATCATTGGTGGTTTAGAAAAACCCATCATAACGAAAGTAAGAGCCTTGCTCCAGCCTTATCCCCTAACAGAAATGCGGGACAAGAAGGGAAAATACCAATCGGTCAAAGAAGTCCATGCAGCAACGGGAGTGAAGATTTCTGCTCCAGAGATTGATGCAGTCATCGCAGGCATGCCGCTGCAGGCTTGTGCTCCTGCTGATGTAGAAAGGGTAAAAAAGGGTATCATGGAGGAGGTTGCAGAAGTTATCTTCGACATGCAGAAGGAAGGCATTGTGTTGAAGGCAGATTCCATTGGAAGCTTGGAAGCATTAACCGTTCTGTTGAAAGAAAAAGGTATTTCGATTAAAAAGGCCGCAGTGGGAAATATCACGAAAAAGGATATGGTGGATGCAGAAGCGAACTACGAGAAGGATCCTTTAAAGGCAGCCATCCTTGGTTTCAATATTGCTGTAGAGGAAGATATCCGACAGTTGAGCAACAAGGTGAAAGTGTTAACCGGAAATATTATTTATAAGATTCTGGAGGATTATGAAACCTGGAAACGAGAGCAAGCAAAGGCACTAGAGGCAAAGGAGCTGGAAGGATTGGTGTTGCCGTGCAAGATAGAACTGTTGAAGGGGTATGTCTTCCGACAAAGTAATCCCGCAGTGGTCGGCTGCGAAATTTTGGTGGGGAAAGCAAAGGTTGGCATACCGTTGATGAAGAAGGAAGGAAAGCGGATAACAGCAATAAAAAGCATGCAACTGGAGAAGGAAGATATCCATACTGCAGAGAAAGGAAAGCAGGTTGCGGTTGCCATGGAGAAAGTCATGGTCGGAAGGCAGATCCAGGAAGGAGATGTCTTGTACAGCGCCATTCCAGAAGAAGATTTTAAGAAATTGAAGGAATTAAAACAGTACCTCAAGCCAGAAGAAATAGAGGTTATGAAGGAAATTGCTAGCATCATGCGGGAGAAAAACCCTGTCTGGGGCATTTGAACATGCAGCAGTTAAAGATTCTCAATACCAAGGAGCGAAAGGTGATTCTGGGAAAGCTGAAAGAGCAGTTTGGCTTTTCCGGAGCATTGCCCTATGTCCTCCTCATGAGCCCAAAGGAAAAACTCTACCTCGTGAATAGGGACATTGAACGCATTGAGCTGTCCAAGCTGAGGATTGATGCTATGGGGGTGTATTTTGGAGAATACGGCAAAGGCATGCTGCGGCTGAGCATCGAAGGAGCGCAGCTGGTTGGGAAGCATTGCACGAAGAATGTCGTGGAAATCAGTGAAAGGGAGACGAAGCAGTGGTTGATGGGAAAGGACGTAGAAAAGGACTTGCTTCTTTCTGGCTTTGTGATCCTGAAGTGCCAGGAGGATTTTCTTGGGTGTGGGAAGTATGCGGAGAAAGACAAAAAAATTCTGAATTATATCCCAAAGTCGAGGAGAATTCTCGCAGAGTAAGATGGTAGGGTGTGCAAGGGAAAAGTATTTATATAATTTATATAGATATAGGATTGTATGGAAGGGACACCAAATATCAGCGCAGAGGAAGGAGTCATTGCAGCAGCGATGCAAGGAATGGAGAAAGGAGACTTTCTTGCAGCAGAGCAGCTCCTCTTGGGCCACATTGCCCTCCATTATGCAGAACTTTCCAGCCTGATTCAGGACGAGCTCGGAACCTACCAGTTTCGTGGAAAGGAAGAATACAGGGCTATGGTGACAGCCTTTTCGGAATATCTCAGGAAACGCACTCAGATTGCAAAGCGGCGTGCTGAGCAGAGTGCCACTGGAAACAACCTTCAGGGAAGACCGTTCTATGCTGTTGGCAGAACTATCGATGGTATGCTCCACGCCATGCTGTTGGCAGATAAAGCAGAGGATGCTTGGTACATTCATAATCAACCTGAACTCACGGTGAGCAGGGCACGGGAAGCAGTTATGTACCATCTCGTTTCCCAGTTGCTCTTTGTAGAAACAGAAAAGGCAAAGCGGGAAAAGGGAGAGCTGCTGAATAAAATAGGAACCTTGGAACAATTGTTCGGCATTACCCAGAGGATACAGAGAGGGGTGTTGAAAACAGCAGCACGGGCATTAGAGGAATTCGAAGCAGGACTTTTTGAAAGTTCATCCCTATGCTATGCGTTGCAGAAATTTTATACGCTTCAGGCAAAGAGGATTCTCGAAACAGGATTTTCCCTCACGCCAGAGCAGCAGGCCTACGTGGAAATTTTTCGTGGTACTGCAGGTTTACGGGAAGGGACGAAGATCAACACCGTAGGTAAGAGGAATGATACTATCAACGATCTTGTGTCTGCGCAGGGATTCCGGCGTTTCATGCTCGACCAATTTACCAGATATCGGCAAGCGGTAGAGGAAGGGGATTATGCTGCTGCTATTGAGCAGCTCTTCACCGATAAGGGAGCAATTCCTCACGATGAATCGTTCCGCAAGTTTATTGCTGTGTATGCAGCAAGAGCCATGCGGGCGTACTGGGACAGCGGCGTGAAGGAAGAACGGATGGAGCGATGCTGGAGCAATCTTGAGGGATTTATCGAGCAGATGCTCGATCTGCCACTGCCGGATTCACCTCGAACGTCAGCCCGCCTGCCTAAAACAGCGTTACACTATCTGCACTAACTTCCACACGGAGAACGGCATCGGGGTTCTTCAATTTCCGCACAAATGCTCTGCTCAGATCCTTCGCTGCCTTGTCCGCCTGTATACCTAATGTTCGCTCTGAGAGAAATGCTGTTTTTCGAATGACGATTTCCTTGGTGTCACGGAAATGAAGGTTTACTTTTGCGTGAATGATTTCTCTCATGCCTTCCACTTCCAATGCTACTTGTATTCTTTTGTGCCTCAGCAAGGGCTGCAATTGCTCCAGAGAGAAATCTGCTTCTACCCCAAGGATACAGTCTCCTTCCAAGGAAAGGTCTGCAGCTTTGGTAATCTCTATCGTGCTTTTATGGGTTGCAAGAATGTTGGGATGCCCTCTGGCAGTGAAGTGCACCTTCATTTCTTCAGCATATCCTCAATGGGCTTCTTCTCTGCTTTCTTGAGCTTCTCTGCTTCTTTGGTTAAATCCACACCCAAATCCTGCAGAGCCTTGACGTGCATCTGCATTAATTGCTCTACAATCTGGAGAATCTTGATCATTTCCTGGCGTTCCTTGGCTAAGGTGCTTAATGCCCCTTTATGAAAACCAATTTGCTCTTCTTTGCTGACTTTTTCCTCTGCCATGGAAGCAAAGGAACGATATTCCTATTTAAATGTTCTCTTTTCTGGAAAGGTTAATAAATATTCCTTAGTTCCCTTGAGAAATGATCGAAAACGGGATTGTACAGAGAGGAAAATTATGCTCAGAAAAGCAGTGGAAGCAGACTATTGCAACATTGCAGAGAAATGCTACCGGATTGTTTACAGAAAAGGAAAAGGCAAAGGCAGTATTGAAGGAAATCCAGGTACAGGCTATTGCAAGAAGAACAGAGCACAAAAAGCATTTCGGCATCTTCTTCTCTGGAGGCTTAGATTCTAGCTTCCTTGCCTTGGTGTGCAAGCAGCTGAAGAAAAAGTTTACCTGCTACACTGTTGGATTGGAAGGAGCAAGGGATGTAGAGTATGCAAAAAGAGTTGCAAAGCAACTGCAGTTCCCTCTGAAAATGAAAATCCTTTCCCTCAAGGAAGCGGAAAAAATCATTCTGAAAACGATGCAGATTGTTCCACGCCATGATGTGGTTACCGTTGGTATTGCCTCTGTTGTGGTTGCTGCCTTGGAATTGGCAAAGAAAGATAAAGTAAAGATATTTTTTTCCGGCCTTGGCGCTGAAGAGATTTTTGCAGGCTATGAGCGGCATGCAAAAGCGCCAGATATCAACGCAGAGTGCTGGAATGGGCTGAGGAATATGTGGGAAATGGATTTTATCAGGGATTATGCTGTGGGCATGCAGTATGGCATAACTCTCTTGACACCCTTCCTGGATAAGGAGGTTATCAACATTGCCATGCAAGTTCCTGGCGAATGGAAATGGAATAAGGAAGAGAAAAAAATTATTCTGAGAGAAATTGCAGAAGAAAGTGGACTGCCAAAAGCATGTGCTTGGAGAAAGAAGCAGGCTGCCCAGTATGGGAGTAACATGGACAAAGCCTTGGAGAAACTGGCAAAGCAGCACGGTTTTGCGTATAAGAAAGATTATTTGGCTGCAATGGCAAAAACTTTATAAAAGATTTTGGAACAGAGAGCATATGGCAATCGAGGAAGAATTTTTTGAAAATCTTGCAACGTGGTTCTCCGATGCCTACACGAAGTTCACCATCGCCTTTGTCATTCTCCTGATTGGTTTTGTGATTGGAAAGCTGGCAGGAAAGCTCGTGGCGAAGGTACTCCGGAAAGCAGGGATAGACACGATGCTGAAAAAGAAGGGGAAGGGGTATATTCCCGTCGAGCAGCTTCTTGCGAGTGCGGTTTCCTTCCTGCTCTACTTCCTGAGTATCCTCATGGCATTGAACCAATTGCAGATAACCCTCCTGGTGTTGCAGCTGCTCTTGGCCACTGCAGTACTCGTTATTCTCATTCTGATTCTCTTTGTCCTGAAGGATTTTGTGTACAATGCTGCTGCCGGAATGCAGCTGTGGAAGAGGAAATCTCTGAGAACCGGAAAGAGGGTAGCTATTATGGGCGTACCAGGAACGATCATGCAGATCAATCTCGTGGAGACGAAGATCAGAACAAAAGCAGGAGACTTGCTCTATATCCCGAATGAGGTTCTGCGAAAGATGAGGGTAGAGAAGTAGGACAGACTATTTCACGGTTACGCATTCAAGCTCTCCAGCATGCTGAGAATGTTCCAGAGCTGGGTTCTGGTGTAGGGCTCGATATTGGCATCGTCAGAAACATCGTCCAGTTCATTCAATGCCTTATTCAGTCTCAAGGACAGTTCTTCATCCTCCTGGAGGATATGTGCTACCGTCTCCAGTTTCTGCTTGACATTCCTCGGAATGGTCGCATCCTGCTGCAGCTGCTCCAGAGCATGGAGAATTTCTTCAACTTTCTGTTTCTCTACGGCCGTCATGGTCACCACCTCACTCACTTCCCTGCACCGCGCTTCTCATTCTCCATCTCTTTGAGGACTTCCAGCCTGATCTCCCGCACCTTTTCCTTTATCTTCTCCTCCTGCTTCTCCAGATTCTTGATGCGTAAATCCAACATCTCCTTTTTCTGCTGCAAATCCTTCTTCAATTCCTCTTTGTTGCCCTTCACCATGATATTTCCGATGATCCGGAAGGCAGCATCGGTTTTTCCTATCTCTTCCAAAGCAGATTCAATCTCCAACAACTGTCCTTGGAATGCCTGGCGCTGCATGAGGAAATTTTGGAGATTTTGCTCCAACAGCTGCAGTTTGGCTATCTTCTCCTCATCCGCCATGCTGTACCCCCTGCATTTTTTCATACACCGCGAGGAGCTGAATGATAGAAAGGATGCTGGCCTTCAATGCTGTGGCATCCTTTGCCTCAAAGGTAACTTCCACCCCTGATGGCTTTCTCTGGATGGAAATCCTGGAGCGTTCCCAGTTCGCTTCCTCTGTTTTCAGGGCATGGAATAATGCAGGACTTCCCTCTGTCTGGAGCGACACGGTATACACCATCTCTACCTCGCCTTCACTTTTGCTGTAATTCCCCGCGGTTTGTAGAGCATCTTGCTCCCACAATACGGGCATCGAACTTTCTTTCTCAAGTACTCTGTGGAAACTTCCTTGTTGCAGTGAAAGCACTTGTATGCTACCATAGTTCCACCTACGCTATTTCTTCCGCTTCCTCTTCTGCTGGTGCCTCTTTCTCTCGCATCTCCTCTGCCAGTTGCTGCATGGTTCTCTTTTTGGCAAAGGTATAAGCCTTGCCAGCAAATTTCACCCTGCATTTGCTGCAGTACCAGATGCCTGCAGCAACTCTGTTGACTTTCTCCTTTCTACAGTATGGACATTTTGTAGAGCCTCTCTTCAAATGATCGATTTCTGCAACTTTCAGCTTGAGCTTGCTTCCGTACCTTGCTCCAAAGCGTTTCGCAGAAGCAAATTCCTTTGGTATTGGCATCGTTCCTCACTTCTCTCTGTCTCTAAAAATTATTTTACCACATGGGTAGGATGGGGTTGCCCGGCAAAACTTTGCAAAGTTTTGATACAAAGCAGTGGGATTTTCGCTTCGCTCCAATCCCACGACATTAGCAAAATGGGGCTGCCCGGAATTTCACCGGCCCTTTTGATTTTGCGCAGCAAAATCCTAGGCGAGCGACTCGCAGAAGAGCGAGCCGCATGTCCCCAGGCTTTTTGCGTAAGCAAAAAGGCTGAATTGAACCGGGATCATTTGGTCCCAAACCAAATAGGATGAGCCAAGTTACCCCACAGCCCCAAATTTTTGGGAAAAATTTGATATCACAAAAATGCCTCAGCATTTTTGGGAACTTAAAAATCTCCGATTTTTAAGTAAAACCGCTCTCGTGGGACACTCCCTCGCTTTGCTCGGTCG
>JACOVN010000105.1 GCA_016177315.1 Candidatus Woesearchaeota archaeon | reverse complement strand
GCCCTCAACTCTTCCACCCATTCCAGCAATGCTTCCTGCTCTCTTGTCTTCATTTCCACTTCTTCTCCAGCCATTTATCCTTCCAGGTGTTTACTCTCTTGACAATCGCATCAAATTTTTCTCTTTTGAGGATGAAAACGCCGAGGAGAATTAACGCGATACCCTGCATCATGGGCAGGAAAAGGCCAAAGATGCCAATGATAATGAGGAGATACCCTAAGAGATGACGGAAGACCATAGAAGAGATATTTTTGAGGAAGTTTATAAAGTTTTAGCGACTAATCGCGCAGTTCTGGCATAGTTTTGTGGCTTTGCCATAGCCAAAAAATTACATGGATTATACACACTCCTTGCCTTTTTTCCAATTCTTCACAATCACGACTTGGTCGTTCATATACACAACAGTAACTGCTTTCTTCTCTGTGGCTTTCTCTAGAAATACAATGTTAAAAAGTACAAGATTCTGAATGAAAGCAGTAGAATTTCCGATAACCTCAGTTTTATTTTGCAGCTTCAACTCCATCCGCGCAAACTTATCAAACACATAATAATCAAAATCGCAGATGCTGATATTCGAGAACGCTTGAAGCCTTTCTTGCAAAGGCTCTTCGATCGATTGGATTCTGGAGTTATTGAAAATTGCCTTGGGTTCTATCCCTTGTCTAGGAAAAATGGGAGTTATTTGTCTGTAAGAGAAATTCGTAACCAAGATAGTAGCCATGTCCTGCTCTGAGATTCTCGCATGTGGATGTTTTAATACAATGCTGCTGTGTTTGTAGTCATTCCCAAAGAGAAAGAGAATTTCCTCATGCTGCTGGACATTATGCTCCAACCACCGAAATGCCTCATACTGTTCTTCAGTCATGGAAGTTACTCTGCTAAGTTTTTCAGTATCGATTTCCAGCATATACCGCATAAGTAATACTATAATTACAAGAGACAGGATGATGCTCAACAGAAGAAGCCATTGCTCCCTTTTCATTGCTGTACAAGAACAGCATGCTATTTAAATATTCTCTCTTCCTCTCTCCATACAAACATTATTAAATCCTGCTTCCTTCCCCCAACGAATGCTCAGTCTCAGTATATTGCTCAACCATTATAAGAGGAAAGATATTCAGGAAGCATTAGTGGAACACGCCCAGCAGCGAGAAGTGGCAGTGAAGTATGGAGAGGAATTCGGAAAAAGACCTGATACCTTACAGTATGCCAACGATGTTCTCGAACTCGCAAAGCAAGGTGCCACTTCCTTCCATGCTTCTGAAGAACGGTGGAGAAATCCCTTGCAATTAGATCCAGAAATGCGAAAAGCAGATCTAGACAAACTCAGAATTGGTTGGGATGTGGTGCTGGATATCGACAGCCCTTTCTTTGAATACAACCAACGAACCGCCCATTTGCTCGTCAAGGCTATAGAAGCGTATGGAGTTTCCTGCAGCATCAAGTATTCTGGCAATAGGGGTTTTCATATTGGCATTCCCTTTGAGACTTTTCCAGAGCGTATGCACAACCAGGAAATGAAACTCCTCTTTCCCGAAGGACCAAGAAAAGTTGCGGCTTTTCTACAACATCGGATACAAGAACGGCTAGCGAAGGAAATATTGGCATTGGATACTATCCAGAAGATAGTAGAAAAAACCGGCAAACCCTTTGGGGAATTAGTGCAAGGGAACAAATTCAATCCCTTTGCTATCATTCATCTGGATACGGTCCTCATTTCTTCCAGGCATCTCTACCGGATGCCCTACTGCTTCCATGAAAAGTCTGGATTGGTTTCCATTCCTATCGATACAAAAAAAGTTCTGGAATTCCAGAAAGAAACGGCAAAACCAGAGCAGGTGGTAGTGGATGAAAAATTCGCTTTTCTATTCAGGGTGAGCAACACTGCTGCAGCGGCAAAGAGCCTATTGATTGATGCCTTTGATTTCACCACTAAATTAGAGCAGGAGGAATGGAAGAAGGAGCAGCAAGACTTTCATAGAAAATTCCAGACATTGCAACAGGCAGTGCCAGAGCAATTTTTCCCTCCCTGCATTCAGCTAGGCTTGAAAGGATTGGCAGATGGAAGGAAACGCTTTATTTTTATTCTGATTAATTTTCTCAGCTCTCTAGGGTGGAGTTATGCTGATATTGAGAAAAAACTGCTGGAGTGGAACAAGAAGAATCCAGAACCGCTCAGAGAAACAGTGCTGGTTGGCCAATTGCGCTATCATCAGCAACAGCAGAAGAAAATTTTGCCTCCTAATTGCCAGAATTTGGCATACTATGTAGACATTGGCATCTGCAAGCCAGACAATCTCTGCAGGATGATTAAGAATCCGGTAAGTTATGCGAGGAGGAAGAGCTATTTTTTGCAGGAGGAGGAAGGAGGAAAAGGAAAAAAAAGAAACGAATCAAGGGAACAAAAAATTACTAAGTAGCTCTATTCCGTACATATCTTTCAGCAATGGTTAATACGTTCGCCCAAACCCCCCTAAACTCTTGAAGTCTTTGATATCCCTGCTGCGTTGGAACCTGAAAACGCCTCTTTATGTGTGCCTCCAATGTATCTCCTTGAAAAGCTTCCGAATCGGTCAGATCTTCACATCCAAGACTTATACTATGGCTGCCCTCAATTTCACAAGGAAACTCCTTGCAATGATGTACATGCAACGCAACAAAGGGATATGTTTCTGGGAGTCGAGCCATTTCTTCTAGAAAATGTCTACCACCTTTATACCTTCTGTCCACCCTAAAAATGATGTGCCCACCATCTAAGAGTGCATGTCCTTCATCTGGAAAAATATCTGCCATGCTGGGCCGTATATGGCCCTCACAACTGGACTGTGTCGCTACGAAGGGAATATCATTGAGCTTCTGCACTAAATCCCTTATTCCTTCATCAATTTCTCCATAATTAATGCTCTGCTTATCCATAGAAGATCACTTATTTTTTCCAAATACAAATCTTTCGATCTTTATCACATCCTTAACCGTACCAATTCCCTCTCCAAATTCTTCCTTGCCTGAGCCTCATATTTCTGCTGGAAAAATTCTGTTGCATAGATGCTAGGCCTCTCTAAAAATCCCAGCAGAATCCAGGCTCGTTCTGCCCTGAAATCCTCTTCTGGAACCCAATGGTACTCTGCCCTAATTTTCCTTGTATTTTCATCAAAGACTTCTTCTGATTTTCCAAATCCGGAAAGGTCGATATCTGTTAATACTTGTGCATCCATGCCTTCCGGAATCTGCACATGCCTTGTTGCTAAAATAAGGTCGTAGACTCTCTTTCCAAGCTCCTCTGGAAGTTTCATTGCTCTTCCTGACTCCAATGCAAGCTGTGCACTTCTTTCTTCGTTATCCTTTGCATGCGTATCATAAACAGCGTCATGGAACCAAATGGCCATTTCCACTTCCAAGGGATGCTCTGGAAGATGCCTGGCTTGCTCAAACTCATCCAAGCATTCCATAATATGGTGCATAGTATGGTACGCTCGGTCTGTCTGAGAGTACATCACTGCTAACTGCAAATAGACTCTACCAGAATCTCCTGCTGCTCCTATCCTCTTCCAGAAATCCACCCATCTATCGAGGCTTTTCATTTTCCAAACCTCTCCAAGAATTTTCTATACACTGCCTCTGGAACATACTGCTTGACAATATCCTGCCATCCTGCTGGCCCTACTAAACCTTTTACGACGCTGGAACTAATCTCTGCAATGCCTCTGGGTGGCATTAAGAATACCATCTCTATTTCCGGGTCTAAGTCACTGTTAATGTGTCGCATACCCCTTTCATACTCATAATCAGCCTCTGTCCGTATTCCGCGCAAGACATATTGTGCCCCAACAGCCTTAGCATAATTCACCAGGAAGAGATGCTCAAAGGTATCGATGGTTACATTCGGATGCTGCCCTATGGTTTCTCGCAGCATCGCTAACCGTTCCTCCAGGGAAAACGCATACTTCTTGTCCGGATTTACGCCAATTGCAACAACCAATTCGTCAAAGAGCCTTATTCCTCTTTCAATCATCCACAGGTGCCCATTGGTAATGGGATCAAAGCTTCCTGCATAGACGGCTTTGCGCATATAGACTTCATCTTTCGTTACTACCATTTCCCTGCTCAGAAATGTGCAATGCGACAATACAATCCAGGCTCAGTATGCGAGGCTCCTCGAGCGGTTCTTCAGCAGTAATGATATCGGCATCATAGAAACCCGGCTGAAGAGATCTAAATACCTCTCTCAGGTGTGGAGGAATAGCATATTCGCACAATCCCGCTCTTATTCTTTTTTCTCCAGCGCTTTCGACTAATTCGAAGATGTCCCTATCTGGAGATTTCCTCATCTGCAATTGGAGCATAGCTTCTCTATCTACATACTCACAAATCCTTTTCCAACGTTCCATCTCAGGTTCTGAAAGAATGCCTCTAGCGGCTCTTTTTTCCAACTCCCGGTATGCTTCTGTAAGGCCCTGTTTAATTTCCTGAGCGGTACATTGCGTAGGAAACGCTAGATCGAATCCAGCAACGTAAACTCTTTCCTCCTCTCTAACGACTACCAGATGCTTCCGAAGAAGCAAATAGCCTTCTCCTCCGGTTAGAATAAAACTCTCTGCGTTATGTTCCCAAGTCTGATCTGCCATATTTAAGGAAACGCTCATTCGGTATTTAAATCTTTCTATTTTTACTACTTTTAAATAAAAATTAAGCTCTTTTCCAAACTTCCGAGGAAAACATTTATAAACCTCTACGAACTCTGCCGAAAAGAGGCAAAACGTATTTAGATAAGCCTTTTGGGGCATTAAATGCGTTGCAAGACGGAATAAAGCCTGAAAAAAAGCCTTTCAGCACAAAGTTTCGTCAAGAAACCGTTATTCTGAAAGGAAGGTTTTATTAATAGGCTTTTCGCAGACAGAGAGTTTATATTAGTCCTTTTTGTCTGAAAGAGAGCCAAATATATCGCTAACATTTTTGGAGTATACCATGCCACAACCACACAAGCCAAGAAGTGGGAGTATGCAGTACTGGCCTAGAAAAAGGGCTAGGCGAGTTTACCCTAAAATTCGATCCTGGGCCCAAATAAAGGAGGTAAAACCTCTGGGTTTTGCAGGCTACAAGGTTGGCATGGCCCATGCTATTATTGTCGACAGCCGGAAGAATTCTATGACCAAAGGAGAGGAAATCAGCATCCCTATCACCCTGCTGGAATGCCCTCCTGTACGAGTTATTGGAGTACGATGCTATGAACAAACCCCCTATGGTTTTAAGGCAGGAACAGAAGTTCTTGCATCGATAGAAAAAGAATTCCAGAAAGATTTGGGAGGAAAATTACAAATTCCAAAGAAGCAGAAGCAAACCATCGACAATGTAAAGCCAGAACAGTATGCTAAAATCGCCTTGCTCGTTGCAACCCAACCACGATTAACAGGCATCGGAAATAAGCTGCCAGAGATTTTTGAGGTTGCTGTAGGAGGAACTGTGACAGAGCAGTTTGCCTATGCAAAAGCAAACATAGGAAAAGAATTATCCATTGAGCAAGTCTTTCAGGAAGGACAGCAGCTGGATGTGCATGCAGTGACCAAAGGCAAAGGCACGCAAGGCCCTGTCAAAAGATTTGGTGTTAGTTTGAGGCAACATAAATCAGAAAAAACCAGGCGAGGCCCAGGCAGCCTTGGCTCTTGGAATACCCAGATGCACATCATGTACCGGGTTGCCCATGCAGGTAAAATGGGTTTCCACACAAGAACAGAGCACAACAAGTGGCTTTTGAAGATTGAGAAAGAAATGAGTAAGGTAACGTGCAATGGCGGATGGATGCAATATGGGGTTATCAAGAATCCGGCCATCCTGGTGCATGGCTCTATTGCAGGTCCTGCAAAAAGGCTCGTCCGCTTAACCGTAGCAACAAGGCCGAATAGGGGCATTCCAGCAGAGGCTCCAGAAATTCAAAAACTCATCGCGTGAACACTATGCAAAACACTATGCAAGTTACCCTCCTCAGCATAACGAACCAAGCAATAGGGAAGAAAGCATTGCCGAAGCAATTCCAGGAAACCATACGACCAGACTTGGTGAAGAAAGCCTGTGAAGTCATCATGGCCAATACCAGGCAGCCTTATGGTGCTTTCTCAGAAGCTGGAAAGCGGCACTCTGCAAAGCTCTCCAGGAGAAGGAGAGATTACAAGACCTCCTACGGTATTGGTATCTCTAGAGTTCCGAGGAAAATCATAAGCAGGAGAGGAACACGGTTTAACTGGGTAGGTGCATTTGCTCCAGGCATGGTTGGCGGAAGAAGGTCTCATCCTCCAAAGGCAGACAAGCAATGGGAACTGAAAATCAACAAGAAAGAGAGGAGAAAAGCCATCCGTTCTGCGCTCGCTGCAACCATGATGAGCGAAGTGGTAAAAAGGAGAGGCCACGCTGTCCCTGCAGAATACCCTTTCATTGTCGAAGCGAAGTTGGAGGAACTCAACAAGGCAGCACAAGTCCAGGAAGTGCTAGAGAAATTTGGTTTGAAGAAAGAACTGGAGCGAGCCAGCAGAAGGAAAGTGAGGGCAGGAAAGGGAAAATGGAGAGGGAGAAAATACGATACTGCCATTGGCCCATTGCTGGTGGTTTCCAAAGAATGCCCATTGCTCGCTGCTGCACGAAATATTCCAGGGATTGATGCAGTGCCCGTGCACCAGCTGAATGCAGCATTGCTTGCTCCAGGTGCAGATGTTGGTCGATTGACCATTTTCACAGAACCAGCTCTTGTGCGATTGGAACAGGAAGGATTATTTTTGCAGGATGGAAGGAGCAAAAAGACAAATGCAGAGAAGCCAGCTGTCCCAGTCCAGCAAAAGGCAAGCAAGCCAGCGGCAAAGAAGGCAGCACAGAAGAAATGAGGTAATGCATGGAAGTTTACGATATCATCAAATATCCATTGTCCACGGAAAAATCCATCCGGCTGATGGAGGCAGAGAACAAGCTGATCTTTGTAGTAGAGAGCAAGGCAACGAAGCAGGAAATCAAGAAGGCTATTGAGGAAATGTTCAAGACCAAGGTGGAGAAGGTCCATGTGGCTGTGAATCTGCAGGGAACAAAGAAAGCCTATGTGAAGTTTGCAAAAGAATTCCCAGCCATCGATATTGCAACCCAGATGGGGTTGATGTAATCGGGGATGCCTATGGGAAAGAGCCTTATACAACAGAAACGCGGGAAAGGAGGTCCAACATACAGAGCACCAAGCTTTCGGTATGTGGGAGAAGTAAGACATCCGGCAACAGGAGAACAGCCTGTTGCGGGAAAGATTTTGGACATTGTGCACTGCCCAGGCCATTCCGGGCCATTGGCAGTGGTGGAGTACCAAAACGGGCAAGTACTCTACATGCTTGCCTCCGAAGGCATGAAACAAGGAGATGTTATATCAGCAGGGAAGCAGGCAGAGATTTCCATAGGGAATACCTCCCTGTTGGGGGAGATGCCAGAAGGCACCTTGGTGTATAACATTGAGGCGATTCCTGGAGATGGAGGGAAATTTGCCAGAGCCTCTGGAACCTTTGGCAGGATTGTCGCGAAAATCGAGGATAAGGTGGTGGTGCAGCTGCCATCGAAGAAAGAGAAGACTTTTGATGCAAAGTGTAAAGCCGCTATCGGCATTGTTGCAGGAGGAGAGCGCTTAGAAAAACCGTTGCTCAGAGCGGGGAATAATTTTTACAAAATGAAAGCGAGGAATAAGCTCTACCCCAGAGTTTCCGGAACTTCCATGAATGCAGTGGATCATCCCTTTGGAGGATCGAGCACACACCATAAAGGAAAGTGCAGCACCCCAAGCAGGTTTGCTCCCCCAGGAGCCAAGGTTGGCTTGATTCGGGCACGACAGACTGGAAGAAGGAAAGGAAAGAAGGTGCAGGTGTAAGCCATGGCAAAAAAGGAATTTACCTACCGAGGACAAACACTGCAGGAATTGCTCAAGCTAAGCCTAGAAGATTTTGCCAAGCTTCTCCCTTCCAGACAACGGAGGAAGATCAAGAGGGGTTTTACCGAGCAGCATCAGAAGGTATTGAAAGCATTGCAGAAGGATGGGAAGAGTGTGGAAACCCATTGCAGAGATTTAATCATCCTTCCGTATATGGTCGGGAAAATCGTCAAGGTGTATAATGGAAAAGACTTCGCGATCGTGGCCATCGAGCCAGAGATGATCGGGCATTACTTGGGGGAATTTGCCTTAACCAGGAAGAGGGTACAGCACAGCGCTCCAGGTATTGGAGCAACGAGGAGCAGCGCGAGCATCGCGGTGAAATAATATGCCAAGCTACAGCTTTACTGGATACCAAGCAGAACAGATGGCAAGAGCATTAGGCAGAGATCTCTCTATCTCCACCAAGCAGTCCATTGAGATCTGCAACTACCTGAGAAAGAGGAAACTGCAGGATGCGAAGCAGATTTTGGAAGACGTCATTCAACTCAAGCGAGCCATCCCTTTCAAGCGATTTACTGAGAGAGCCGGCCATAAGCCAGGAAGTATGGGGAGCGGAAAATATCCTATCAAGGCTTCCAAAACCCTCCTCAAGCTTTTGCAGTCTGTCGAAGCAAACGCCCAGCAGAAAGGACTCAATACCGCTAACTTAGTCATTACGCATATCAATGCCCACGGTGCAGGAAAGGCATGGCACTACGGCAGAAGAATGAGGAGAGAGATGAAGCGAACGCATGTGGAGATTGTTGTGGAAGAGCGAAGAGGGAAAGAAGAAGAAAGCAAGAAGGGGCAAAGAAGCGTTTCAACCCACCAGACGGCCGCAAAAACTGCAGCAACAAGCCAGGCAACTGCACCTGCAGCAGGAACAGCCGCAAAAGAGGCGAAGAGGAAAACACCATGATTGAACGGACCTTTGTCAAGCAGAGAATCAAGGAACACCAGATCCAGGAGTATGTTGCACATGCTTTCAAGAACGTCGGTCATAGCCATACGAAGTTAGTGCGGACTCCTTTAGGCGAGAAGATCGTCATCCATGCTTCCATGCCAGGCCTGATCGTTGGAAAGAAAGGGCAGAACATCAAGCGATTAACCCAGCAATTGAAGAAGGAATTCGATTTGGAAAATCCCCAGATCGAAATTAGTGAAGTAGACAATGTTTACCTCGATCCCCACATTGTTGCAGAGATTATTTCCTCTTCCATGGAGCGATATGGAGTGAACCGCTTTAAGGGGATCGGGCATAAGGTGATGACGGAAGTCATGCGGGCAGGGGCATTGGGTGTAGAAATCCTCATCTCCGGAAAACTTCCCAGTGCGAGAGCAAAGTCCTGGCGGTTCTACCAAGGATACCTGAAGAAGTGTGGAGAAATTTCCATGACTGGAGTATTCCGGGCATATTCTGTAGCCCAGCTGAAGTCTGGCACAGTGGGCATTCAGGTCAGCATCATGCCCCCAACAACAAAATTGCCGGACGACATCATACTCAAGGATGAAACCACGGAAGAACAGCATGCTTCCGGAGCTGCGACGGAGCAGCAAACCAAGAAAGAATCGGAGCAGCAGCCTGCTGCAGTATCGGGAGAAGAAGGGAAGGCAGCATCCAAGAAGAGAAGGCGGAAGAAGGGAGAAGAGAAAGCAGAACAACCAACTGCTCAAGTGGAGGAATAAGAAAGCATGAAGGAAGACCTCAGAGCATTGGGGGATGGCGCATTGACGGAGAAAATGCGCGAGCTGCAGAAAGAGCTGACAAAACAGAATGCGCAGATTGCTACTGGCACCATTCCCAAGAGTCCAGGCCAGGTGAGAAACCTCAAGCGAGGAATTGCGAGAATTAAAACCCTCTTGCGGGAGCGGTCATTGGGAATTTTGCAAACAAAAACATCCGCTGCAAAGGTGGCAAAACGAGCAGCACCGGTTGCAGAGAAAAAGGAAGCAAAGGAAAAGAGGGATGAAAAACAAGAAAGGAAGCGAAAAGCTGGAGCGAAAGGATGAGTGAAATTTGCACAACGTGCGGATTGCCCAAGGAGCTTTGCGTGTGCGAGAGCATAGCAAAGGAAAGCCAGAAGATTGTGGTGAAGATAGAGAAGCGGAAATTCGGAAAGCCCTATACGGTGATTGAGGGCATCGACCCAAAAGCCATCGACATCGAAGAGCTGGCAAAGAAGCTCAAGAGCAAGTTTGCCTGCGGCGGAACCATCAAGGAAGGAAAGATTGAGCTGCAAGGCGGCCACAAGAGCAAGGCCAAAGAAACGTTAGTGAGCCTTGGATTCGCGCGAGAAACGATAGAGGTCAAGTAATTGGAAATGAAGGAACTGGTACAGCGAACATGGATAGGGTTAGAAATAGCAGTCGTGGAAGCGAGGAACAAGAGTTTGGTAGGATTGAAGGGAAAAGTGGTAGACGAGAGCAAAGAGATGCTGACTGTGCAAACAGCAACAGGTGAGAAGAAGGTGGTAAAGGAACAAGCCAGATTCCAAGTGCATGACCAGGGCAAGCAGTTCCTCGTTGACGGAAAACTATTGGTAGGAAGACCAGAAGAGCGCATCAAGAAAAGGTTTGGGAGGTAACATGGCGAAACCGAAAGCAGGCATGGATGCGGAGAAAAAGGAAGCAGAGAAGGGAGGGGATGGATGCACGGATACAAACTGCCCTTTCCATGGTAGTCTCCGCACCCACGGGAGAGTATTCATAGGAATGGTCATTTCGAGCAAGATGCACAAAACAGTAACTGTACAATGGGAGCGCAAGCACTACCTTCCCAAGTATGAACGATATGAAAGAAGAAGAACAACCTTGAAAGCCCACAATCCTCCCTGCCTGAATGCTGCAGAAGGAGAAATCGTGAGACTGAAAGAAACCAGGGCATTGAGCAAGACAAAGCATTTTGTCGTTGTTGAGAAATTGGGAAAAGTAGCGCACATGCAAAAGACGGAAAGGTCGGAAGCGAAACCGCCAGTTGCGAGGGAGGGTACTGGGAAATGAAAGCCATGAAAGCAAGCATCACGAAGGGATTGCAGCTGGGAAGCTACATCGAATCCTGTGATAATTCCGGAGCAAAGGTCGTGAAAGTGATAGCGGTAAAAGGGGCAAAAACTTCCAAAGGCAGAATCCCTTTAGCAGGCATTGGAGATCTGATTCAGGCTTCTGTAAAGAAAGGAAAGCCAGAGATGCGAAAGCAGGTAGTTTTTGCTATTATTGTGCGCCAGCGGAAAGAGTACCGGAGACCAGAAGGGCTGCGGGTAAAATTTGAAGATAATGCTGTGGTGGTGTTAAAGGATGATAAGGGCAATCCCAAGGGAACGATTTTCAAGGGTCCTATAGCAAAGGAAGCCTGCGAGCGATGGCCTGGGGTTGCAAAGGTCGCGAGTATGATCGTATGAAGAAGGGAAAACCATGAAACAAGTATTTTCCACCGATTGGAAGGCAAGCAAACAGCCGAGGAAGCAGCGCAAGTATCGCTACAATGCCCCTCTCCATATTCGGCAGCGATTCCTCGCTGCCCATCTCAGCAAAGAACTCCGAGAAAAGTACAAGCGGAGGAACATTCCGGTGAGAACAGGAGACAAAGTGAAGGTTCTCCGTGGGGGCTTCAAGGGTCACATCGGGAAGATAGAGGAAGTAGACGTGAAGCGCACGAGAGTGTATATCACTGGAGTGGAAATTACGAAGCGGGATGGAACGAAAGCCAGGCGAGCGTTGCAGCCCTCACAGCTTTTGATTACGGAACTCTCCTTAGGAGACAAGAGGAGAATAGCAGGAAAGGAGGCATAACATGGCGAAGCAGCATCTCAAGAGATTGGTCATGCCGAAGACATGGTCGCTCGATCGAAAGGAAGGCACATTTGTGCTCCGGCCCTACCCTGCGGGTGTCGGCATGCAGTTGAGCATGCCCCTGGGTGTGATTGTACGAGACGTCCTCAAGTTGGGAAGGAGCATGCGAGAGGTCCTCTACGTACTCAAAGAGAAGGAAATCCTGGTGGATGGAAAACGAAGGAAGGATCCCAAGTTTCCAGTTGGCTTGTTGGATGTCATCAGCATCTCGACGCTGCAGCAGCACTTCCGCCTGGTGCTGGATATCCAAGGAATGCTGAGCATAATTGCCATCGGAGCCACGGAAGCCAAGCAGAAGATTTGCAAGATCGTGAGCAAGCAGTACCTCAAAAAGGGAAAGCTGCAAATTGGCCTGATGGATGGAACGTGCTTTTTGGCGGATGGCAAGCAGCAGTACCGCGTTGGGGATTCCCTCTTGCTTACCGTTCCAGAGCTGAAGGTTCAGCATCATATTCCTCTTGCGAAGAACAGCCTCGTCTACCTGATCGGGGGAAAGCACCCTGGTGTGATTGGAGAGGTGGAAGAAATTGCTGGAGATAAAATCCGGTGCAAGGTGAACAAGCAGGTATTTCAAACAGAACGGAAATTCTCCGTTGCCGTTGGAACCGAGAAGCCGCTCATTACGATAGCGGGAGAGAAAGGGACAGGGAGATGACAGGAAACCTGATGAAAACGATACGGATCGAGAAGGTGACCCTCAACATTGGGGCAGGCAAAGACACCGAAGTGTTGAAGAAAGGCCTGAAGCTCCTGCAGAGCATCACCGGGAAAAAGCCAGTGCAAACCTTCACCCAGAAAAGAATCCCGAACTGGGGACTTCGACCAGGGCTTCCCATCGGCTGCAAGGTGACTATCCGGAACGGAGAGGTGAAGGAACTCCTCTCTCGGCTGCTGGATGCGAGAACCAATACCCTGCAGGAAAGCAACTTCGACAATAGTGGGAGCATTTCTTTTGGCATTCCAGAGTATATAGATATTCGGGGGGTGAAGTACGATCCCGAAATCGGGATTATCGGACTTCAGGTCTGCATCACGTTGCAACGGCCAGGTTTTCGTATTAAGCGAAGACGGTTGCAGGCAAAGAGGGTTCCTGTCAAGCACAGAATCCCTAGGGAAGAGGCCGTGGAATTCATGAGACAAAACTTCAACATCAAGATCGGTGAGGAATAATGACAACATCAGATTTTAGAAAGATGCTGAAACAATTGAAGGAGAAACCCCAGAAGGTGGGAAAATATATGCGGCACAATGCCCCAAAGCAGCGATCGTGCGGATTGGCATTGCGGAAGTGCAGGCGATGCGGCAGAGTCGGCGGCCACATCAAGAAGTACGGGCTCCATTACTGCAGGCACTGTTTCCGGGAAGTCGCAACCAGTATCGGATTTAGGAAATTCAACTGAGGAGGAAAGCTATGTCCCTAAATGATCCATTGGCAAACGCGATGAGTTCCATCTTGAATAGCGAGAGAATCGGAACTAAAGAGTGCATCATCAAGCCAGCAGTGAAATTCCTCAAGGATATTCTCGCTGTTATGCAGGATCACCGATACCTTGGCGGGATGGAGGAAATACAGGACGGACGAGGCAACTTGTTGCGCATCCACCTGTTGGGGAAGATCAACCAATGTGGGGTTATCAAGCCACGCTATGCCGTGAAGAAGGATAACTTTGAGAAATTTGAAAAGAGGTATCTGCCGGCAAAGGATTTTGGCTTGCTGCTCATTTCCACACCAAAAGGCCTCATGACTCACCACCAAGCGAAGGAGTTGAAGACTGGAGGGAGGTTAATTGCCTATGTCTACTAACCAGCAAGGGAAGCAAGGGGATGTTCAAACATCGGGCAAGAAACAGAAGGCCATTATTGAGAAAGTTCCATTCCCGCAAGGCGTTACCGCACAGGCGGATCATGGTAGCCTGCGCATTCAGGGTCCCAAGGGGACATTGGAGAGAGCATTCCGGTACCCTGCGGTAGAGATCAAGGTGGAGGGGCAGGAAGTGGTTATCCAGGCAACCAAGAAGCCAACCATGCGGGAGAAAAAAATGGTGAGAACGTTCCAGAGCCACATCAAGAATATGGTGCTGGGAGTGCAAACAGGATACATATACAAACTCAAGATCTGCTCTGGCCACTTCCCCATGAATGTTGCAGTGGCGAACAATGAGTTTGTTGTGAAGAATTTCCTCGGAGAGAAATACCCTCGGAAAATTGGCATTCGCAAAGGGACAGAGGTAAAGGTGGAAGGCGATACCGTTACTGTCACCGCCCTGGATAAGGAACTGGCAGGACAGATGGCCGCAAACATCGAACGATTAACCAATATTCAAGGAAGGGATAGGAGAATTTTCCAGGATGGCATTTACATCATCACAAAGAATGAGAAGGTGATATAGTACCATGGAGAAGGCTAGCGCAAAAGGTCCTGCGAAGAAAGAACCAGGGAAGCGTTCCCTGGAACCGTTGCTTCAGGTACGGAGCATTCTCAAGGCAAAGAAGCCAGAATTTTTGCGACAGGATGTGTACAAGCGGAAGAGCCTGCAAAGGAAATGGAGAAAACCTAAGGGGATGCACTCCAAATTGCGGCAGAAACATGCCGGCCATCCCAGCATGGTAACGAAAGGCTGGAAATCACCCAGGGCAGTGCGAGGCCTGAGTCCGGAAGGGCTCCAGAACGTGCTCGTGCATACTGTCGAGGAACTGCAGCACGTGGACAAGGCAACGCAGATAGTGACCATTGGAAAAGTTGGTTTGAAGAACCGGTTGGCCATTGTCCAGAAAGCTGTTCAGCTCAGCATCAAGATTTCAAACATCAAGGATCCTGCAGGATATCTGAAAATAGCAGAAGATACATTGCGGCAGCAAAGAGCCGAGAAGCAGACGAAACAGAAGGAGAAGGAACAGCAGAAGAAGGAATTGGAGAAAAAAGCAGCGGAGAAGAAGAAAGAGGAAACTGAGGGCATCGAGAAGGCCATCTCGGAAGAGGAACGGAAGGAGCTCGAGAAGCAGGAAAGGGATAAGGTCTTGACGAAGAGGGAGTAAAGCGGAAGAACCATGGTATTATCTGTGCAAAGAAGGTTGGCGGCGGCAGTGATGCGGTGCTCGCCAAAGCGGGTATGGATGGACTCGGAACATTTGGGAGAGATAAAGGAATGCATCACGAAGGCAGACATCCGAGGCCTGATCAACAAGGGTTTAATTCAGGAAACTCCTACCCACGGCATCTCGCGAGGACGAATCCGTGAAGCGCGGGCCCAGAGAAGAAAAGGGAGGAGAAGTGGCCATGGCTCGAGGAAAGGCAGTCACTACGCGCGGGTAAGCCGCAAGCAAACATGGATATATGCTGTCCGCATCCAGCGGGAGTTCCTGAAACGGCTGCGGGACACGAAGAAAATATCCCGGCAGGATTATCGCCTCTTATACCGGAAAGCGAAAGGAGGCTTTTTCAGAAGCAAACGACACGTCCAACTGCACATAACGGAACATAACCTCTGGAAGGGGAGTAAGAGAACATGAAGCATCAGGAAATTTACACGGTAGCGTTCAGAAGGAAACGGGAAGGAAAGACGGATTACCGAGCTCGGTTGAGGCTCTTGAAATCCGGAAAGCCAAGATTAGTAGTGCGGAGATCCCTCCAGCATGTGTATACGCAGCTCACGGTATATCATCCTCAGGGAGACAGAGTATTGGTGAGTGCTAATTCCAAGGAGTTGCAGAAGCAATATGGTTATAAACTCCATGGAAAGAACCTCTGCAGCGCCTACCTTGTAGGTTTTTTGTTGGGAAAGAAGGCTCTAGACAACAAGATTCAAGAAGCCGTGTTGGACATGGGTCTTGCTGCCTCCACAAAAGGCTCTCGAATTTACGCTGTCGTGCAAGGAAGCCTTGATGCAGGATTGAAAATTCCGAGCGGCAAGGAAATTCTGCCTAGTCCAGAGCGAGTCCTGGGAAAACACATTCAGCAGCATCTCGAACATGCTCGTGGGAACCAGTTTGCGCAGTACCGCAAGACAGGATTGAAGCCCGAGGATATTCCGAAGCACATTGTCGAAGTTAAGAATAAGATTCAGGGAGGGAAATGATGGTGAAGCGTGGAAAGGAAGAGGGGAAGAAGGAAGAAGAGAAGCAGAGTGAAAACGCTGAAGGAGAGGAAACAGAAGTACTGACAGCGGAAACCGCACCCCCTATTCTTGAAGAGGAAAAAATCGTTGAAGTAGAGGAGATTAAGACAATCGAGAAAGAGGAAAAAACAGTTGATGTGAGTTCCTGGCATCCGAAGACAATCCTTGGAAAGAAGGTGAAGAATGGAGAGGTAACAGATATTAATACTATACTGGACGGTGGAGAGAGAATCCTTGAGGCAGAAATTGTCGATGCATTAGTCCCCAATTTGGAGCAGGACCTGCTCTTGATAGGGCAGAGCAAGGGAAAATTCGGAGGAGGGCAACGAAGAGTATTCCGGCAGACACAGAAGAAAACCCAGGAAGGGAATAAACCAAAGTTTTCCACGTATGCTATTGTCGGCAATAACAACGGCATGCTGGGATTGGGATACGGGAAAGCCAAGGAAACAGTTCCTGCACGGGAAAAAGCTGTCCGGAATGCAAAACTTGACATCATCAAAATCAGGAGAGGGTGCGGCAGCTGGCAGTGCAACTGCAAAACACCCCACTCTTTACCCTTTGCCGTGGAAGGAAAATGTGGGAGTATTACCCTCCTACTCCTCCCTGCGCCAAAAGGAACTGGGCTTTGCGTGGAGGTCGAATGCAGAAAAATGCTCCGCCTGGCGGGCATAAGGGATGTGTGGAGCAAGGCTATCGGGAAAACGGAGACCAGAACGAATTTAGTAATAGCCTGTTTTGAGGCGCTGAAGCAGACGATGGACATGCGGTTGCAGCCAGAAGCCATCCAGGCTATCGGTATTGTGGAAGGAGGAACCAAGTAAGATGGCAGCACCGAAGGAAAAAGCAAGCGATTCGGCAAAGGAGAAGGGAAGCTCTCAGGAAAAGAAACTCGTTGCGATTCTCCTCCGTGGAAGAGTCGATGCAAAGGAAGAAATGCAAACCACGTTCAAGCTGTTGCGGATGCTCAAGAAACATACGTGCGTATTGCTGCAGGATACTTCCCCCATGAGAGGGATGCTGCGCAAGGTGAAAGATTACATCACGTGGGGAGAGATCGACGCAGCAACGGCAAAACTTTTGCTAGAAAAACGAAACAGGAAGGAAAGCCCAGAAGCATGTGTCTTCCACTTGCATCCCCCTCGGGGGGGGTTTGAACGGAGAGGCATAAAGCGCAGCTTTACAGAAGGCGGGGCTTTGGGATATCGCGGAGCGAAGATCAATGAGCTGCTGCAGAGGATGATCTAAATGCCAGTCAAAACCCACAAGAAACGGAAAGCGAAACGGTTGCGAGGCTCCTGGAGCCATGGCTATGGTCATAAAAAGAAGCATAGGGGTGCAGGAAATAGAGGTGGGAGAGGCATGGCCGGAACAGGAAAACGGGCAGGGCAGAAGAAGGCTTTGGTAGGCCCCGATTATCTCGGAAAATCCGGCTTTAAGATGAAGCATCCCAGAATCGTGCATGCTATTACTCTTCAATACTTGGAGGAGCGGGCTGAGCATCTCGTTAGGGAAGGGTTAATCGAAAAGAGCAAGGACCTGTATGTTGCAGATCTCGGAAAACTCGGGTTTCAAAAACTGCTCAGCAAAGGAAGCGTGAGGAAGAAATTCCAGATTACGGTAGAGCAAGCAACGCTGCACGCAATCGAGAAAATCCAGAAGGCAGGAGGAAGCGTTACGGTCACAGAGCAGAAAGAGGAAGCTCCGCAAATGGTAAAAGGAATGGAAAAGGCAAAGGAGGCTTGAGGGATAGCATGGGTGTTTGGGCGAATATCATTACGAATCTTCCAGAGGTCAGCTCTCCAACGCAGAGAAGGCTTTCCTTTAAGGAGAAGCTGAAATGGACACTGCTGATCCTCATTCTTTACTACATTCTCCGACTTGTTCCATTATTCGGTTTAGGCCCAAATGAATTGGCAAGATTTGAATTTTTGTCAGTCATTTTGGGAGCAGAGTTTGGTTCTATCATCTCCCTGGGAATAGGCCCTATCGTCACTGCTTCCATTGTCTTGCAATTATTAAATGGTTCTGGCTTAGTGAAATTTGATTTAACAACGCATGAAGGCAAACGGATGTTCCAGGGCATCCAGAAAATACTTGCCCTCTTTTTCATTATCTTTGAAGCAGGCATCTACGTGTTCATGGGGGGTTTGTCTCCGCCAGATACGATTAATGGCATTGCCATTGCAGGCACCGGAGCCTATTTGGGATTGCAGTGGATTCTTATCTTCCAGCTCTGCCTGGGAGGATTGCTCATCTTGTTCATGGATGAAATTGTCAGCAAGTGGGGCTTT
>JACOVN010000103.1 GCA_016177315.1 Candidatus Woesearchaeota archaeon | reverse complement strand
GTTCCTGGTTATCCTTCTTCTTTTTGTAGGTGAAGCTCTTGCGATTTATGCAGAAATGTTGGGAGCGAGAACCTATACCACAACATCGCCATTTCTCCAGATTTTTCTGAAGATGTTCCTCATCATGATCCTGGGAGGAGGCTTCCTGATTGCAGGATACATGCTGGGCTTCCAAGCATTCCAGAACATCTGGGTTGTGAGTGTAGTATCCATCACCTCCATTTTAGTCATAGAGCCGATACTGGCCTACACGATATTCCAGCAGCTGCCAACCAAAGGTGCTTTCCTTGGACTCATTCTTGGTGTACTGGGATTTATGGCTGCCGTATTCTGTCAAGAACCACCGGTCACAGACCGGTGGAATGCAGCGAAAACTGCATCTGTACCTTAGAAGCACGGTGGTTCTTGAGCATGCTCAGAAATTTTCCACGATGCGGAACGAATAGTGGCTAAGAGCCACCAGTCATAGACTGGGTGGAAAATTTCTGACATTTTAAAAAGCAAAAAAGAAAAGAAAAAGGGAAAGGGAAAAATTTCCCTATTTGTTCTCTGCCAGCCTTTTGATTTCCATCAAGGCAACGATGAAGGCCGCTGGTGCAACGAAGATCACCACATACTGCACGATGTTGTGGATGTACATGCCAACAACTGGTATTAAATCTTGCCAATTCCCGAAGCCTGTGAGAATCAAGGCTACAGAAGCCATGAGGAATCCGTGGATTTCCCTATCCGTAATGTTCAGGAACCCAACAATCAAGCCGAGAATCACCAAAACCAGTGCTGCAATGTTATTGCCTGGCGCAAAAATTCCAGCGAGAATTGCAATCAATACGCCCACAAGAAATGCATATCCTCCAAATTTCTCATTCATCCATACCACCCCTTTATCTGTTTTTTCTCAAAAATGAAAGGGGGTATTTAAATTTTTCGTTTACTGTCCTAACCGATCTAAAATGGTATGTGCATTTGCACTATTCTGCATCCCTTCCAATGCCTGCCATTGTTTTCCCGCCAATGCCATAAACTCCGTCTGCAGAAAGCCTATTTCTCTATGAGAGATTCTCGCAAACTGATCCGCTGCAATCAAAGGGTAGGGGTAGCCAGGAAAGACAAGATCATGGCTCATCGCTGCGATGCTTTCCAGCAATTTCTCTGCCTGTTTTCCCTTCTGCCATTCAAAGCGGAAGATATGCCTGGAGAAGGGATGGAGCTTAACAAAGGCCATTTCTGCATAATGGTAAGGATGCGTTATTTCCGCAACAGGGCTATACCACCATGCTCCTTCTGGAGCTAATTTTTGCAATGCCATGCCCACAGTATTCCCGGCATTGGTAAAGAGATTAGTAGTTTTTGCCAACGCTGCAACAATGCAATTATGCTCTTCTGCCATGGTAAATAATTTTGAGAATTGCTCCTGCTCTGCCTTACTGCCTGCCTGCAATATTCCATCAAAAATAATTGCACAGTTTTTCCTTCCAGCCAAGAGTTCTCCGGCAAACTGTATCTCTGCTATCCTCCTCAGTATATTTCCGATCTTTACAATATTCGGCCGAAAAAGGCCCTCCTGCAATTCTGGATCATCCAGAGCAAAAGAATCTGTTTCCCATTTCCAATTTCCTTGGACAGGGAAATGCTGCATCGCGTAAACCATCTCTCCATCCCTCTCCTCTGGCTGGATGAGCAAAAAGCATTCCTTCATCGCAATGCGCTGCCGCTGCTTCCCCTGATAGTGTATTGCACACAAACGGAGGAATTGCACCGAGCAGCTGGGACTGTGGAAGATTTCCCCGTTCCCCCCATCGACATACCAAACCTCCTTTTCCTCTTGCAATGCAGAAATGCTTCGGAAATGCTGCCTGGAAAAAGAGATAGGCTTGTAGCCGTTCCTGGGAAAGGCAACAGAGGCATCTTGCATACCTTGCTTCTGCTGCAATGCCCCCAATAGCCGCTGTAGCGCTTCTTTGCTCATTTTACATTTTATGGCTCTTGAAATGGAGAATGATCAAAAACAAGAGAGCAGTTGCGACGGCAAGGGAATAATGGCCCAACCCTATGACAATGCCTAAGCCTGCAACTGCCCAGACAGAGGCTGCGGTTGTCAATCCATGAACCGTTTTCTTCTGGCTAATAATGGTGCCTGCTCCGAGAAAGCCAATGCCAGTTATGATGGCAGCAGCGATTCTTCCAGCAGCATCAGGCGTAGACATTTCCAATGCTGCAATGATTATTGCAGTGGAGGCGATGCACACCAGCATATGGGTTCTCAATCCTGCTGGCCGGTGCTTATGCTCCCGCTCTATTCCAATCAACCCAGCGAGAGCCGCAGCGAGAATCAGCTTAAGGAAATACGGAATCAGGTGCTCCATGCCATAAAAAAGGAAAAATGTATTTATAAACTTTTGCCCATTTTGAAAAGGTTTTTATACAAATGCCCAAAACCACGCTCTCCATGACCTAAGAATTGATTATAACAGAGAAACCGGCAGCGAGCAAGAAAGTTGCAGAAGCATTGGCCGATGGAAAGCCGATCAAGGAAAGCAAGCAAGGGGTTCCATATTACAAGCTCACCCATGGCAGCCAGGATATTGTCGTTGGGTGTGCAGTCGGACATCTCTACACCTTAGCAGAAAAGGAAAAAGCAGAGTGGAAGTATCCCATCTTTGACATTGCATGGAAGCCAACCTCCCAGGTAAGGAAGGATGCAAAATTCGCCTCTAAGTACCTCTCTGTTCTGAAGAATCTCTGTCAAGAGGCTAGCCAATTTACCGTTGCAACAGATTATGATATCGAAGGAGAAGTCATTGGATTGAATATTGTCCGGTTTACCTGCAAGAAGAAGGATGCCAGCAGGATGAAATTCTCTATGCTGACAACAGAGGAATTGAGGAAAGCGTATGCGAAGAAGCAGAAAACCCTGGATTGGGGACAGGCGTATGCAGGAGAAACCAGGCATTTTTTAGATTATTTCTATGGCATCAATCTCTCTAGAGCGCTGAGCTTGGCAGTCAAGTCTACCGGAGCCTTTAAGATCCTCTCTATTGGAAGAGTGCAAGGCCCTGCTTTGAAGATTGTGGTG
>JACOVN010000102.1 GCA_016177315.1 Candidatus Woesearchaeota archaeon | reverse complement strand
GGTATAGGGATAAAAGCCTAGCTTGATCTTTCTGATCTTTTCTGTTTCCCACATCTTCAATTTTTGCTCCATTGCGTTTCTCACCCGAAGAGTGTTCTGGCAATCTCCTCAATGTACTTTTCACGTATCTCACGCAGCAGTTCCTCGAAGCTATAATCCTCGCTCACGTCTCCTGCAGCATTCTCTGCAATAATGCCCCCAAGGATGTCTCGTTTCTTGTACTGCACGCTTTTCATCTTCTGAATAGTAGCTTTATCTTCCTCTCTGCCATGCACCACAGCAACTTGCATTGCTTCCTTCGCCCTTTCGAGCAAGGCGTGGGTGTACTTTTCCCTGCTTTTCGCATCCAAGCGCTTGAGCTTCTCTCCAGCCTCCGCGAACGCTGCTTCTAGCACTTCCTTCTTCTTGTCCAAGAGTATCTTCTTGGCCTCAAACCTTGCCATGGAAAGCTCCTGCCGCTCAATGCCTTCCAGGATCTTTGCAGTTTCTTCCTTCGCTACCTTTTCCTCTTCTGTAGCCTTTTCCTTAGCTTTCTGGAGGACAGCTGCCGCTTCCCGTTTCCCTTCCTCAAGGATTCTCCTAGCTTCCTGGTCTGCCTTTTCCAGGATTTCCTTCTTCACTTCTTCGAGTCCCATTTTTCTTTCTCTTTTACTTGCTCGAGTTGGACAGGAAATGGCATCCATCTCATGCCTTATCCTGCCATGCCAATGATGAGGATTGCAACCACTAATCCAAAGATCACCAGGGTCTCTGGAATGACCGTTAAGATCAACCCTTTACCGAAGAGCTGCTCCTTCTCTGCCATCGCACCAATCGCTGCCGCACCAATTGCTTTCTCTGCTATTGCAGCAGCAATGGCGCTCAAGCCTATGGCCAATCCTGCACTCAGGGCAATCAAGCCTACATTCAATCCTTCTAATGCCATCTTGCTTACCTCCATTTGTTTTGTTTGTTTTTGTTGATTTTTTCTTTACTTTTTTCCTCTTTTATTCCTTCTTCAGTTACCCGAAGGGCTCATAGGGAATGCCTCCACCATGGTAAAACTTGGTGAAGAATTCCACGTAATGCAATCGTAAGGAATGCAAAAATGGCCCTATGATGCCTAATGCAATGTTGATAACGTGTCCAATCACCATGAGCACTATGGCAACGATAATAAATAAGCCTCCCTTTTCGATGTAAGGAATGACAAACTGCTCATTTACCACTACTGCCAAGCCAACAGAGGCTAGGCCAACTGCACCCAGACGCATATAGGAGAGCATATTGCTGAACAAGGCAGGCATTTCAATCAATCCCTTTACTCCCTCTCCTTTGAGCAGCATAAGACAGGAAAGCAAAAGAATGGCTACTGCAGCAAAGAGAGAAACGCTTTGGTTCAGGAAATATGCGATTAATGCAGCTACTCCAGCCTCGAACAACAGCCAACCTCCCTTTTCATATATTGCATGCAGGAAGCCATGAGCAATCAGAACATTGTAAAACCCAAGCAGCAATCCTACATTGAGATGCAATAGCCCAATCAAAGCCCCGATGACCAACACTGCAGGCATATCGTAGCCTAATACATTCCACTCACCATGGAGCCTATTGAAGAGCCTTGGGAAGCTATAGACGATACGCTCTTCTCCATGCGCCATAAGAACCTCTTCCTCGAGGCAGAGTCCGATATTCTGGCACCATGCCTCTCCTGTTTCCTCAGAAACATGCTCAAAGCCAAAGAATTCCCCAAAGCTAAAGCCAAAGAGGATCGTTACCAGAGAGGCATAGACCATGATGTTGAGCAAGGCCTTCATGCTTGGAATCTTCTTTTTCAAAAAGAGGAACAAGGCTAAGGTAACGATACCATACCCAACATCCCCAAGCATCATGCCGAAGAAGATGGGGAAGGTAAAGGCCATGAGCATGGTTGGATCTAATTCTTTGTAATTCGGCAAGGAAAACATGTGAATGAAAAACTCAAATGGTTGCATCGCTTTTGGATTTTTCAATTGAATGGGAATCTCTTTTTCCTTGGTCGGTTCAGCCACTTCCAAGTAAATGGAATTCTTGGTAGTCTCATTGAGGGTTTTGGTAACTTCCTGCAATCGCGCCTTTGGCACCCATCCATGGATGAGGAATGCCTCCTTGGTATTCCCGAATCGCAAGGGTGCAGAGGCTTTCTTTGCCTCCTCACTCAGTAAGGCTTCATTCAAGAGCAGGAATTCCTTATACTGTTTGCTTAATGCTACTAATTTCCTTTCCAGCGATTCTTTTTTTTCTTGGAGCATTTTTTGTTCATCCTGGATTTTCCTTAAGGATTGGTAAGCTGGCTTCTGGAGCAATTTTCGCTCTTGCAAAACTTGCAATACACTCAAAAAATCGATCTCTGCAAACTGATGCTCTGCTAACGTGCTTTTTGCCTTTTCTGCATATTGTGTATCTATGAATAATGCAAGGAAGTGTTGCTTTTCTTCTCTTGCTTCTACCAGCTGAAATCTATTAGTTATGTTCGCGATGTGCGTACGCAAATCTTTTTCCTTGCCAACCGTGCCGATGCAATATGCTATATGGCTTGTTCTCCGAAGCACTCTAGGGTGGACATTCAGTTTTTTCAATATCTGAAGCTTTTCCTCCAGTTCCTTGTTGCACTGCCATTGCTCCTCCAACTTCTTTTTCTCCTCCAAAATGTTGGTAACCTTCAGATAGAGTTCCCTGCTCCTCTTTCCAAGTTCATAATATTCTTTCTCTGTCCATTTCTTTGATTGCATTTTCCTAACCGGTTGCTGCGGGATCTGGAGATAGGAAAGCAATGCCCGTATTTTCACAAGAATTTCAGAGACTTTTTCTGAATGCTCCAGGGGGCTTCCAATGTCCAGCTCTGCTGTCCGCTGATGGTCGATCATATGGTAAACATTGAGATGATAAAGTACTTCAATCACCTGCTTCATCCATTTCTTCGGGCCAAGGATGTCCACCTTGACCATTTTCTCTACCTGCATCATAGGATTTTTTCCTCCAATTTTTTCAGGATAAAGGCGACAGCCTTTTCCTTGCTTGCCAACCCTCGCTTTGCTAATTTCTGCATTTCCCCTTCTCTTTGATGGAAAATGTCCTGTTTCTGTTTTTCTAAGCTCTTTTTCTTTGCTTGGATAGCTTTCTCTCTCTCTTTTTCCATCTCATCAGCGTGTTCTTCTATGAGCTTCATGGCCTTGTGCTTTGCCTCTGCAATGATCTCTTCCTTCTTTCGCTGCGTCCGCTGAATCCTCTCTTCTACTCGTTTTTCTGTTTCCAAAACTTCTTTGACCGCTTGAGTCATCCTTTTTCCTCCATCGGTTGTATATATAAATATTCAGTTTCTAAGGGTTCTCTATCTTCCTCGTAATGGTCCAGTCCAAGAGCACCTCAGAAATGTTGGAAAGGTAATGCTTAATTCGCATTCGATAGTGGGATTTGATATCATGCATTCTCTCTTCCTTCATTTTATTCACTCTTCCAATGAATTGCATGATATCCTGGTGGGTAAATCTGCTCTTGGGTTGCAAGATCATTTCTACTGTTTCTTTGAGG
>JACOVN010000115.1 GCA_016177315.1 Candidatus Woesearchaeota archaeon | reverse complement strand
GGCTGGGGGGGATTGGAGCGGTGCTGAGGTATAAAATCCATTAACCCTTTCCTCTCTTTCCCAAAATAGTTCTAACCTCCCTTACCATCATCAACTCTTCGTTGGTTGGGATAACCAAAACCTTAACCTTTGAGCTCTTGCCAGAAATCAATAATGCATTTTCCCTATTCCCCCCACTATCCAGTGTAATGCCGTAGAACCGGAAATACTCCATAACTTTTTTCCTGATTTGCCATGCATGCTCTCCTATGCCACCGGTGAAAATAACGGCATCCGCTCCTCCTAATACGGCAATATATCCAGCGATATACTTTGCTAGCCTGTAACAGAAAATCTCAATGGCGAGCTTTGCCCTTTCCCTTCTTGATTTCAGTAGCGTCCCCATGTCACTGCTTATTCCAGAAATTGCCAGCAAACCAGATTGTTGGTTGAGTAAGTGTTCTGCCTTTTTGACAGAAAGCTTTTTCTTATGCATCAGATAAAGCAATGCGCCAGGATCTATATCCCCAGATCTGGTGCCCATCACCAGGCCTTCTAAGGGCGTAAAGCCCATGGAGGTATCCATGCTCCTTCCATTTTGTATGGCGGCAATCGAACAACCATTGCCTAAATGGCATGTGATTAATTTTTTCTTTTTTCTGTTCCACCGTAATTTTCTGCACGCTTCCACTGCGACATGCTGGTGGCTCATGCCATGGAACCCGTATCTCCTGATTTGGTATTGCTTCCCCAATCGACGGGGGATCGCGTACGTGTAGGCCTTCTCGGGCATGGTTTGATGAAAGGCGGTATCGAAGATAGCAATTTGTGGCACTGGGAATTTTTTCTTACAGAATTGGATAGCATAGAGTTCCGGGATATTGTGCAGAGGTGCAAGCTCAATAAAGCGTTGCAATTGCCTGATGAGTTTTGAAGTGATTTTCTGGGAATTTTTGATGCTGCCACCATGCACCACTCTGTGGCCAACGGCTTCAACGGAAATTTTCTTTCTCTTCAGTTCTGCCATCACCTTTCCCAGTGCTTTGGGAAGCGTTTTATGTGGCGTTCGTTTCCCATAATAAAGGATATTCTTGAACACCAACTTCTCCTTGGAAAAAACTGCATACTTCAAGGTTGCACTTCCCACATTGAGAATGAGAATTCGCATCATCCTTTCCTCTTTCTTGTCTCTTGAGCTTGACAAACGGTAATGACGGTCACATCAATGATGTCCTGGACCGTGCATCCTCGAGAGAGGTCATTGACTGGTTTCTTTAATCCTTGCGTAATAGGTCCTATGGCCTGGTAATGTCCCAGCCACTCCAGCAGTTTGTAGGCAATGTTTGCTGATTGCAGGTCTGGAAAAACCAAAATATTGGCTGGTCCATGCAACATTTTCTCATGGCATTTAATCTTGTAAACTTCTGGCAATAATGCGGCATCTGCCTGCAGCTCTCCATCGATGACAAGATCCGGTCTTTTCCTTCTCGCGAGGAGCGTTGCCTTCCTTACTTTTTCTGTTAATGGATGCTTGGTAGAGCCATGTGTGGAGAAGGAGAGCAACGCGACACTTGGCTTCTTCCATCCGAGAAGTTTCCTGGCGGTGTCTGCAGTGGTGATGGCAATACTAGCTAGTTCTTGCTCTGTCGGCTGAACATTCAAGGCGGCATCTGCGAAGAAGTAAAAATCATGGCGATGCTTCATGACAAAAAAAGTGGAGACAAGCTTGCCTTTGTCCCGGAGCATGTGGAGTGCCGGCCGGAAAGTTTCCGGAGTTGGATGGATAGCACCATAAATCAATCCATCTGCCTTTCCTTTTCTGACCATCATGGTTCCAAAGTAGATACCTTCCTGCATCAGCCTCCTTGCTAAGCCAGGAGTCATACCTTTATCCTTCCGGAGTTGGTAATACGTGCTTGCGTATCCCTCTCGTTCTGGTGCCGTACGGGGATTGACAATAGTGACTTTCTTCCTCGAAATCCTGTGCTGCTGGAGAGCCCTCCCAATTACATTCTCCTCTCCCAACAGAATCACACTGGCATACCCTTCTCGAAGAACATGGCGAATAGCCTCCAAGGTTCTTGGCTCTGCGGACTCTGGAAAGACGATCCTTTGGGGGTTTTTCCTGGCTTTCTGTTCTAGTCGCCGCAAAAGTTTTTCCATGCTGCCCTTTTCGCTGCCAGGCTTTATATAACTATTCCCTAGTTTTCTTGCAGAAGAGGGACTACAGAAAAAACAACATTTAAATAGGAGTGCTCCTTTTTGTTATCTGAAAGTATTGATTCCCAGTAATGACTAACAGAGAATTAGTATTACTAAAGAGTGAATGCAGTGAAGCGGGGAGGTACTTCTCTGAGGTGAGAGCTGTGGGGGCACCCACCAAAGAGAAAAAGTATAAGGGGGTTGAAGAGGATGATTGTCAAAGAAGAATTTTTGAACAAACTCAGAAGGTATTTTTCCTTAAACCTTTACGAAGTGAAAATATGGACAGCGTTATTATCCAGGGGAGTTTCCACCGCAGGAGAGCTTTCTGATATTGCGAATGTTCCGCGCTCCAGAAGCTATGATGTTCTCGAAAGTCTTGAGAAGAAGGGTTTTGCGATAACGAAATTAGGAAAGCCTATCAAGTACATCGCTGTAGATCCCAAGGAAGTCGTGGAGAGAGTGAAGAAGAACATGCGCATTGAAGCAGATGAGAAAGTCAAAAGACTAGATGATCTGCGGAATACCGAGATTCTCGGTGAGTTGGAGACCCTTCACAACCAGGGCATCGAGTTGGTAGACCCTTCAGACCTGAGTGGTGCGTTGCGGGGAAGGCACAACCTCTATAACCATCTCGAGTTGACTATCAAGAATGCTAAGGATTCTGTCACTATCATGACCACCGGGCAAGGATTCCTCCGGAAAGTGGAAGGATTAAAACCTGTTTTCGAGAAGCTGAGGAAGCGAGGAGTAAAAATAAGGATTGCTGCGCCCATCAGTAAAGAGAATACACATGTGTTGAAAGAGGTGGCAGACGTTGCGGAAATCCGCCATACCAATTCCAAGGCAAGGTTTTGCGTGGTAGATGGGAAAGAAGTCGTGTTCATGGTGCTGGACGACGCGGAAGTGCATCCAACCTATGATGTTGGCATTTGGGTCAACACGCCTTTCTTCGCATCCGCGTTGGAGAATCTCTTCGACGTTGCATGGAAGGACATGAAGCCTGCAAGAGGCATGGGATAACAAAAACTTGCCAACATCTTATACGCTCGCCCCACCTACCCTGAAGAGTATGGTTTTACGTGTTCGCATGTTAGTTGGCAAGTTTTTGGAATTGAAAATTGTCGGACTAAAGTCCGAGGTTTTAAACCGACCATTTTCAATAAACTTCTTTTTCTTCTTTCCTTCACTTTCTTTTTTCTTCTTCCCTTAACCAAAAAACGTTTATATAGGCTATTCTTGTCCGCCAGCATGGAAGAGCCACCAATGGAGGAGGTATTGCAGAAACTCCATCCCTTGGAGATCAAAGTACTTCCGTATCTCTCTACCTGCAAAACGGCAAAGGAAATTGTGGAGAAGGCAAAGTTGGAAGAGGTGGAGGTGCTACGCGCCTTGCACTGGCTCCAGAGCAAGAAAGCCATTTACTTAACCTCCACAGTAACGGAATTTCTCGAGTTAGGTGAGAACGGAAAAGCATACCTGAAGCGAGGGATGCCAGAGAAGAATTTCCTCCAGAAAATCTTGGGAAAACAAGTTCAAATCCAAGAGTTGCAAAAGGTAACAGGATTAACACGGGAGGAGGTGCAGGTTTCTCTCGGACTGCTCCAGCACAAACAAGCTATTCGGATTCAGGATAGAAAAGTGCAGTGTACGGAGAAAGGAAAAGCATTTTTGCAAGAGGAAACGGCAGAGGAAAAATTGCTGCAGAAATTGGCACTGCGGCCAGTGCCTGTGCAGGATTTGAGCAAAGAAGAGTGGCAAACCATGCAGCAGTTACGGGCCAGAAAAGATTTCCTGAGAGTTGTTGCACAGAAAACCCATGCTGTGGAGCCGACTGATTTTGGGAAAGCATTGCTGAAGCAAAAAATCCGTGTTCGAAATGTCATCGATCAATTGACTCCGGAACTGCTCCGGGAGGGGAAGTGGAAAGGGAAGCCTTATCGCAAGTATGATTTGCAGAGCAAGGTGCCAGACATTTTTGGGGGGAGAAGACACTTTGAGAAAGAGGCGATTGAGTATGCGAGAAGTATCTGGCTGGAGATGGGATTTCGGGAGATGAGTGGAGACCTTGTCCATCCTTCCTTTTGGAATTTCGACGCTCTCTTTACTGCTCAGGATCATCCAGTAAGGGAAATTCAGGATACTTTCTTTCTCCAGGATCCTAGGAAAGGGGCATTGCCAGAGGAAAAGCTTGTCAAGGCAGTGCAGGAGATGCACGAGCACGGTGGTAAAATTGGAAGTAGGGGATGGGGAGGAATGTGGAGCAAGGAGGAGGCGAAAAGGAACGTATTGAGAACACATACCACCGTCTTGTCGGCAAGGACCCTTGCAGCGATTGGTAAGGATACAAAAACCAATCTTCCAGCAAAATATTTTTCCATGGGAAGATGCTTTCGGAACGAGGCACTGGACTGGAACCACCTGTTTGAATTCAACCAAACAGAGGGTATTGTGGTGGACAGGAACGCAAACTTCCGACACCTCTTGGGGTATTTGAAGCAATTTTTTAAAAAGATGGGATTTGCACAAGTCAGGTTTAGGCCCGGGTATTTTCCGTATACAGAGCCAAGTGTGGAGGTGGATGTTTTCCACCCGACCCATAAGCAGTGGGTAGAGCTTGGCGGAGCAGGAATTTTTCGGCCTGAGGTGGTCGTACCCTTGTTGGGGGAGGACATTCCAGTATTGGCTTGGGGACTTGGGTTTGCCAGAATCATAATGGATTACTACAAAATCACAGATATTAGGGATTTGTACAGGAACGATGTTCGGCAGCTGCGGGCGATGAGAAGCTGGCTTTTGTAGGGGGAGACATGCCAACCGTAACCTTAAACAGGCAAGTGGTGGAGAAGTTAGTTGGGAAGAGACTTTCACCAGAGCAGTGGAAGGACAGGATTTCCATGCTCGGGACAGATTTGGAAAGAATAGATGAGAAGGAAATTGTTGTGGAGATCTTCCCCAATAGGCCAGACATGCTTTCTGAGCAGGGATTTGCAAGGGCCTTGGCCACTTTTGTAGGATCAAGGAGAGGGTTGAAGGAGCATAGCACCAAAAAATCTGGACAGAAAGTGATCATTGAAAAGTCTGTGGAAACTGTGCGGCCCTATACAGTCACCGCTATCGTGAAGAACCTCCATTTTACAGACGAGAGAATTAAGGAAGTCATCCAGATTCAGGAGAAACTACACATAACCTATGGAAGGCGCCGGAGGAAATGCGCCATCGGCATTTATCCCCTAGAAAAGATTTCCTTCCCCATCACCTACCGGGCAAAGAGACCAGAGGATATTCACTTTATCCCTTTGGGCTTTCAGGAAAAACTGTCCGCCAAGCAAATCCTCGAGCAGCATCCTGCAGGGAAGGAGTATGGTTCTTTGCTGAATCAACAGCCTCTGTATCCCATTTTTCAGGATGCGAAAGGGGAAATTCTTTCCATGCCTCCCATCATCAATTCTCAGTGTGTAGGGCAGGTAACAGAAGAGACCAGGGAGGTGTTTATTGAGTGCTCGGGATTTGATTTTGCTGTCTTGGAAAAATGCTTGCATATCCTCGTCACTGCTTTAGCAGATATGGGGGGCGAGCTCTATAGCATGGAATTGCAGTACCCTCAGGAAGAGAAGAGTACCCCTCATCTGCAACCTACACCCATGAAGCTTGATGTGGCGTACGTGAATAGAATCCTTGGACTCTCTCTGCAGGAAAAGGAGGTGCAACATTGCCTCGAGCAGATGGGGTATGGATACAGGGAAGGGAGCGTGCTGATTCCTGCCTATCGGGCAGACATTCTCCACCCCATTGATCTAGTCGAGGATATTGCGATTGCTTATGGTTTCGAGCGATTTCACGAGGAAATACCGAAAGTGTCAACCATCGGTGCAGAGCTTCCTTTCGAGCGGTTCAAACGGAAGATTGCGGAGCTCCTTCTTGGCCTTGGATTTTTGGAGCTCAATACCTACCACCTCATTCCAAGGGAACTGCAGACAACAAAGATGTGCTTGCAGGGAAATCCTGTGGTGATTCTTGATCCGGTAAGCACAGAGTATAATACGCTCCGAATGTCCATGCTGCCAAGTTTGCTGCAGGTCCTCCAGTGGAACAAGACACGGGAATTCCCGCAAAAATTGTACGATGTTGGTGTGGTGTTTACAAAAGAAGCTGACACAGAGACGGGAGTAAAAGAAACGGTTATGCTCGGCGTGGCGGTGAGCCACTCCAAGGCCGGATTCACAGAAATGAAGCAGGTGATGGAATACTTTTTCCAGATATTGCATCTTTCCTACGTGCTTGCGGATACAGAAGAGACTGGCTTCATTCAGGGAAGGGTAGGGAAGGTTTCTGCAGGCGGACGAGAAATGGCGGTTCTTGGGGAGGTTCATCCGCAAGTTTTAGAACAATTTGGATTGGAGATGCCGGTGGTGGTCATGGAAATCAATGTGGAAAGCATCTTCGCCCTGCTTGAAGAGCAAGGAATAAGAGACTGACTAGGATTATACCTTCTTTTCCTTTTCTGATGCACTTCCTTGTTTCTGCTTTTCTTGTGCTGCTCTCTCTGTTCCCTTTCGGCGCTTCTGAGGTCTCTGTCCTGCTTTCTTTGGCTTTGTTTCTCTCACGGCGAGATGGAACTTTTCGAATTCCTTCTTCACTTCCTCGTGCGAAGCCTTCTTCTTAATCTTGAGTACCTCGGCAAGAGGCTCTAGATGGCGGGTGTTGCACTTCTTCCTTCGCGTCTCCCCATCAATCAACACATGCTGGTTGTCTAGAATATCCACTATGATGCATTTCTTTCCTGCGTCTCTGCCAGCGATCTTCACGCATACCCTTCCCACTTCTAACATGTTTGTGCCTCACGTATAACATTATAAATTATTGATTCTTCCTCGTCTGCTGCGTAAAGTGCTTCCTCATACACCCACTACAGAAATTTCCTCCATAGGGGCGCTCTGGTCGTATCTTCGTTCTTGGAAATCCACGTAGGGAACTTTTGACTCTCGGCATTCCATGAAGGACGGTACCGCAATTGCTGCAGTGAGGTTGCTTCGCCTTCCGCTTCACAAAGTGCAACACCAGCCTTCCTCCTGGTGTTCTTCGATACACTCTCCTCATGGTCCGAGATTTCTTCTTGCCTTCCATACTTGCAGGGGAAAAAGGTTGCTTTATAAATCTTTTGAGAGAGAACTCTGCATTGAGTCGGGGG
>JACOVN010000114.1 GCA_016177315.1 Candidatus Woesearchaeota archaeon | reverse complement strand
TTTTTAGGGAGAGCGGGCCAGCGGGGATTTGAACCCCGGACCTACAGCTTAGGAGGCTGTCGCCCTAATCCAGGCTAGGCTACTGGCCCTTAAGGGCAAGAGGCCTGCAAAGCCTTTTAATACTTTACCCCTCATTTCGGTGTTATGTACCAGATTAAGGTGCTTCCAGAGGATTTCGTTGTTGAGGAAATAAGCACCGTCAAGCCAAAGAAGCAAGGGAAGTACGCGTATTGCTCTCTCACAAAAATCAATTATTCTACTCCGGCAGCAGCAGAGCGGATTGCAAAAGCGTTGAAGATTCCAGTATCCAAGATAGGCTTCGCAGGGAATAAGGATAAAAAAGCTGTCACGCATCAAAAGATTTCTATGTATGGTATTTCTTCAGAAAGAATAGCAACCATAAAGCTCGGGGACATCTCCTTGCAATTTCTTGGCTATGGAAATGAGCCTATCAGTCTAGGAGACTTAGAGGGAAATAGCTTTACTATCACGGTGCGGAACATTGAGGACAAACCAAGGGCAATAACACGATTCCCTAATTACTTTGATGAGCAACGGTTTTCAAAAAATAACCATGTCATCGGGAAGCTTCTGATTCAAAGAAAATTTTTACAGGCAGCGGAAATCATAGAGCACGCTTCTGTGCAACACGCCTTAGCAAGAGAGCCAAAGAATCCCATTGCAGCCATCAAAACCCTGCCGAGAAAAGTCCTGATGCTATACATCAACGCCTACCAGAGTTGGTTGTGGAACGAAACAGTAAAACAGTATTTAGTGCAATTTCCTCATCGAGAGCTGCCCTGGAAATTTGGTGTTCTCCTGTTCCCTACCGTTCCTATTACCAATATTTCTATTACCTTCATTGGCTTCCATATCCCTAAGACAGATAAAACAATACAGAACATCCTCGATGAAATCATGGAAGAAGAAAACATCACTCCAAGAAGCTTTGTCTTGAAGGAATTGCCCGGCATGAGCGCAGAAGGAGGAATGAGGGATTTGCTGGCAACAGCAAAAAATCTTGAAATGGGAAAAGCAGAAGAAGATGAATTCAATGCAGGCAAGAAGAAAATCCAATTGAAATTTTTCCTGCAGAAAGGCAGCTATGCAACGATGTATGTAAAGGCATTATTTTCGTAACGCTATCTTGACTTTCTCCACACTCTCCTCTGGCGTTCCTTCAGCATCAATGGTTGTGAGCATGCCTTTCTTCTGATAAAAGACAATCAACGGCCTCGTTTGCCGTCGGTAGACCTCCAAGCGTTTCCTCACTGCCTGCTCTTCTTGATCCTCTCTCTTATACAATACCCCCCCGCAAGCATCACACTTCCCTTTTACCTTAGGCTTGATATTTTTCTTATGGTAAATGGCTCCACAATTTCTGCACGTTAACCTTCCTGTTATTCGCTCGATGAGCGTTTTCTCTGATAGATGGAAGTGCAGCACCCTATCCACCGGAATGCCGAATGCATCCAATGCTTTTGCTTGTAGGAGTGTTCTAGGATACCCATCCAGAATAAACCCATTCTTACAATCCTGCTGAATGATTCTGTTCTTCAACACCCCAATGATAATCTCATCTGGCACTAACTCTCCCCTGTCCATATACTCCTTGGCTTTTCTTCCTAGGGGGACTCCTTCTTTGGCTGCCTCACGGAGCATATCTCCAGTGGAAATCTGCGGTAAACCTAACTCTTGAGAAACCTTCTTTGCCACTGTTCCCTTTCCTGCACCCGGCGGACCTAAGAAAATCAGTCTCATATTATCCAAAGTATCCTGTCTCCTCCTCCACGCTTTCATCGATTCTCCAGGCTTCCTTGACTTTTTCCAGAATCCGATGCATCTGCTTCTTCACCTTATCCCAGTCTGCCGTAATTTCTGCAATGAACTTTGCATGCTCCTCCTCTTTTCCGGAAATCCCTATCTGCAGTGCAGAGCGATGAGCAAGCATGCACTTCCGGAACAGCACAAACATATCCTTCTTCTCTGCCTCCGTAAATACCTTGGATTCCTGCAAATTCACCACCGTGGCTTCTGGCTGGAGAAACTCTTCCAGCAAATCCACCAGCGTCTCTATCCGCTCCACAATCTTTCTCCGAATCTCTCTCAAGAGGAATTGCGTATTTTCAATAGTGGAAATTTCAAACTCCCTGTCTAAGAGACTGAAGTCTGGCAATTGCTTGTGCTTCTTCTGCAGTTTGTGGTAGGTTTCCTTGATGGTCATGGTCATGCCTGTTTACGATGCTCCTTTAAAATGTTTCTGCATATGGAAAGCCCCCGGCGAGATTCGCACTCGCGACCTGCTGATTTCTTAAGAGCTACAAGTCAGCCGCAATAGCTACTATGCTACGGGGGCAATGCCTGTAACAGAACAGAAATGGGTTTAAAAAGCTTGCTTATCCAGGCGCCGCAGCCTCTTCCTTGTATCCATGGCTTGGGATAAAGGGTTTTCCTGCCAGTGGGAGGTAGCTCTGTAATTCAAAGTATTCCTTGATAAAGCGTTGAAGTTTCAGTGCATCGTCCTTCACAATATGCCTCTTGTCCTGATATTGTTTCCACCATAATCTCTTCAGGAAGAAGTCATGCATATTCTTCAAAAACCAATGATTCTGCCATTTTCCATTCCAGTCTAGTTCCACTCCGCAGCGGATGCTGATTTCCACTTCTCCATGCTGCACCTTCATCTTTTCCCCTTCCTTCATGATCTCAACATCTTTCATAAACCGAACGTGGTAATCTACATCCAGGTAGTATCGGTAATAGGAAGACTCGTCCACAGGCCCTTCGGTCTTGTCTGTGCGTATCCAGATCCACATTTGTGTTGCCTGTCTTGGGTCAAGGGATCTGCTCTCAAAGTAGAACCTCTCAAAATACTTGTACCGCTCCTCATCAGTATATTCCAGGTCCTTGAGAAACTCCATAAGCTCCTTATACAGCGTCCGTAAATGAAAAACGCCATAGTACTTCACCTTTGTTTTCCACACCTCTTGTTCATTTCCTCGAATGCCTTTATACTTCATCCTCTCTTTTCCTGGAAAGATGAGTTTATAAACGTTTCGACCATGTTGCCTGTTGTCCCAGGCACTACAGCACAAGCTTATATCCTCTATTCATCAAAGATTTTTGTAAGATTTCCATTTTTGTTGGAAAACTGCTATTTCGGAAAACCTCAGTTTTTAATAAAAAATTGTTAGGTTTTCCGAATAGAACAGCGAGCAATTCCCTAAAAAAAATAGGCTCTCTGGTATAAGAGAGGTGCAATCATGCTCTGGAAAGACCTTTGTTTAGTTGCCTATCTCAGAAAAAACGGGAGGGAAACAGTCTCCAGCCTTGCAAAAAGGCTTGGAAAGCCCATCAGTACAGTTCATGAGCAGCTCAAGCGCCTGCAGGAAAAAGGCACCATCAGCCGTTTTACCTGTCTCTTTCCCTATACAACGTTTGGCTTTCATGCCAGAGCCATGGTTATTTTGAAAGCAAAGAAGGATAACAGAGAGGATATGCAGGACTACCTCGCCAAACACCCCCATATCAATGCCCTCTACAGAATCAACAGAAATTACGACTTTCTCTGCGATATCATTACCAAGGACATGCGGCACTTGGAGGAGTTCCTGGAGAGCCTGGAAGTAAAGTTCTCCACGAAAACCGAGCACATCTTCTATGTTATAGAAGAACTGAAGACAGAGAGTTTTCTGTCGGATCCCAGCATTATCCATCTGCTGCAAGAGTAAGCGAATACCAACTCTACATCCTCGGTTTACATACACCAGCTTTGTAAATTCCCCTTAATTCCAGAACCTTGATCATCTTCTTAATGGAATAAATGTACGCAGCAGTGCCCATATCCACCTTATACTTTTCCAATACATCGTAAATATCAGAAAAGGCAGTCACCATTTTCTCCTTCAATTTCTCCTCCACTTCCTCCTTCTTCCATGCATAGGCTATTTTATTCTGCACCCACTCAAAGTAACTGACGGTCACGCCGCCAGCATTTGCTAGAATATCCGGAATAGAAAGAATTTTTCGCTTGAAGAGAATTTCCCTTGCTTCCGTTGTGACTGGGCCATTGGCAAGCTCCAGAACAATTCTTGCCTGAACGTGGTTAGCATTCTTCGGAGTAATCTGCTTCTCCAATGCAGCAGGGACCAGGACATCGCACTTCAATTCCAGTAATTCTCGGTTAGTAATGTTTTTTGCTCCAGGAAAATTCAGGACAGACCCCGTTTTCTCCTTGTGCACTTTCACTTTCCGCAGCTCTAAGCCTCGCTTGTTGTAAATCCCTCCCTTGGAATCAGAAAGGGCAACGATCTTGAACCTTCTATCCAGCAGAGAGGCAAAGCTTTCCCCCACATTCCCAAAGCCTTGGATAGCTACCACTGCCTTTCTCATCTTCAGTCGTTTCATGGCTTCTTCCAGAACAAATAACCCTCCCCTACCGGTTGCTTCCAGTCTGCCAAGAGAGCCCCCAATTTCTGTTGGCTTGCCAGTAACGACACCAAAGACCGTATGGCCTTCATACCTAGAAAATTCATCCATCATCCATGCCATGATTTCCGGATTCGTATATACGTCCGGAGCAGGAATATCCTTCTCAGGGCCAATGAAATCATGGAATGCTCCAATAAACCCTCTGCTAAGGTTTTCCAATTCAATTTCGCTCAATTTCTTGGGGTCTACCACCACTCCTCCCTTAGCTCCACCATACGGCAGGCCTGCAACCGTATTCTTCCACGTCATCCAGAAGGCCAATGCCTTCACCTCATCCAGGCTTACCTGAGGATGAAACCGGATCCCTCCCTTGGTTGGGCCCAGCAAATCATTAAACTGCACCCTGTACCCTTCAAAGACCTTGATGCTGCAGTCGTCCATCCTCACGGGGATCGAAACCTGGATAATCCTCTTGGGTTTTGTAAGAATCTCGTAAATATTGGAATCTAAGTCAATCAACTTGGCAGCCTTATCGAACTGCCGCAGAGCATCTTCCCAGGAGGAGGGTTCTTTTTCCACGCCATCACCTTTTTATTCTGTTTCTCTTGCCCATGCTTATTTATAAATATTTTGCAAAA
>JACOVN010000116.1 GCA_016177315.1 Candidatus Woesearchaeota archaeon | reverse complement strand
GAGCGAGCAATCCCCCAGTCTTTGACTGGGGGTGGTCGGATTTCTTTTGAATCATTCTAGAATCTTTATTCTCCCAGGCTTTACCTGGAAAATATCTCCCTGGGTCAGCATTTGATTCAGATACTGTTCCGCGTTCGCGATAGTGCCGTTGGCAATAACCTCTTCCATTGCAGCACCATCTCCAGAATCCAGTTTTCTGATTAGTGCGAAGAGGTGTTCCTGAATTCCCATACCTTCTTTCTCCCTTTCTTCCACAGGTTCTTTTGCTACCACCGATACTTTCCCTTCCACATTCCTCCCGTTTCCCAATTCCTTTTTTCGGTATAGTATCCACTTATTATCCTCTATCTTCCGCACAACCTCAGGAATAATATATCTCTCATCTCCATATTCCCTGACTCTTCCAATAAGCAGGACAACATCCCCTACCCGCAACCGAGAAAGATCAAAATCAGAAAAGGTGCGTGCAACAATTCTTCCTGTTCCATCATCCAGAAGAAATGCAGCATCGTCTTTCTGCACAATCGCTGCAATGAGGTTAAGTCTGGAAACCTTCCCTCTCCTCGTATGGAGGTAATTCGGTTCCGACCCACCTTGGACAACGTACTCCCCGTCCAGAAGATCAAGTACGGATACCTTCACCGCAGTCTGCCGCTTCACCACTCGCTGCTCCGTCCCCACCACAGATTCTTGCATAGGCATAGTTTGCTCTAAATTCTACTCACAAACCCCCTTCTGGGTTCGAAGAGATCGCCGGAACGCTTCAGCTGTTCCAGGATTTCCTCCAATTTTCCTTCGCTCATGCCTTTGGTAGTCGCCTCTCGTAGTACATCCTCGATAGGTACGGTCTTCCCAAGCCTGTCTTCCAATTCTGCGATGATTTCCTTCACCAGGTGGATATTGCTCCGTTGGGAAGTAGGAATCCCGGTTGCAATCCTATCAATATCAATCCTTCCAGTCTCCCTATCCAACCCAACTTGCCGCAAGCAGTAATCCAACAAATTAATTCCCCGTTTTGCATCCTCTCTCGTTGCAATTTCGCTTAAACGAACCCTTGCATTTGATTCTGTCAGCCTCACCAATGCTTCTAACTGCCGTGCAGAAATGGGGATGGTTTTTATCAATCCTTCCTCAGTAGAACCAGAAGCCCTCATCGAAACATAATATTCCTTAATCTCCTCCACTGCCCCCTCTGTCAATTTTGGAGATACCCTTGTTCTCGCATAAGCAATGTACTTCCTGAGCAAGGAAGTCTCGACCAGAGGTTTCCTTGTATCCGTTTGCTTATGCAATGCCAGTATGAAGGAAGCCATTTTTTCATCCTTCTCCCTGTCTGGCAAATCTTTGATGGGAAAAATCAAATCAAACCGATTGATTAAGGTTGGAGGCAAATCGATTTGCTTTGCAATAATGTCGTAGGGATCAAACCTCCCCAGCTTGGGATTTGCAGCAGCCAACACGGTGGTTTCTGCCTTCAAGGTTGCCTGGATGTTTGCTTTGCTGATGCTAATAGTCTGTTGTTCGAGGGCCTCGTGCATTGCATCCCTATCTTCTTTGTTCATCTTGTCCAGCTCGTCTATCATGCAAAAGCCGCTTGAGCTCAATACCAATGCTCCTGCTTCCAGTGCCCACCCCCTCAGAAATTCGTCTTTGACAACCGCAGCAGTCAAGCCTGCACCGGTTGCTCCTTTTCCAGACACGTACCTTCCCTTGGGAGCGATAATCTTCGCCCTTTTCAGGAGTTGGGATTTCGCTGCTCCAGGATCTCCAATCAGCAGAACGTGCATATCTCCCCTGGTCACAACTCCATCATCCCTTGTTTTTCTCACTCCCCCCATGAGCTGGAGCATAATGGCTTCCTTGATCCTATCCATGCCATAAATAGAAGGAGCAATGGATTGAATGAGCTTTTCATACACCAACGGATCTTGTGCCAATTCCTTTATCCTTCTCTCCTCTTCCTCCGTGATTTCAATATCCGTAAAATCCTGCTCCAACGTTTTCACATAATTGGCTTCAATGTAGAGATCATACCGGATGGATTGCCCTCCCGTTCTCAGGATAATGGGAATTTCCTTCACAACGCCGTTGATGAGAATCTTGCTTCCAGGATTGGTCTTCTTATCTCCAATAGGACTGACTAAATCTTGCTTCAGAAATATATCAATCCTCTTTGGCTGCTCTCCTCCCTCTAAGCTTTCCGGAGCCTCTTCCAGGACAATCCTCTGTGCATCCACCAGTTCCTTTCCCACTAAGCGGAATTTTCCTTTTCTGCCACACCCGCACCTGCTCGGTTCTTTAAATCGTGTATCCAATTGCAAGACAGAGATAATATTCCCGCAGCTCGGACATTCGAATTTCGTAGAGGTGACTTGTGGCCTTACGTCTGATTTCTGTCGGACAACACCCTTGGTAGAAATAAACTTTCCAATGTGCTGACTCCGAATGGTTCGAATGAAAATGTCCTGGGTTACCGGAAGATCGCTGAATCGTACCCTAAAGTCTTTTGCCTCTGCTGCGATGTCAGATTGCTGCACGGCCAATTCAGCAGCCTTGATGACTTCTTCAGGCTGCTCCAATAACAGCTCTGCCAATGTGGGATCGTATCTAGAAAGATCTCGGAAATCGATAACTAGGTAATGCTCCCCCCTGCCTACCCTCTCCATTAAGAATGGGAGGTAGTGGAGTTCGATAAATTCCTGAAATTTCCGAATCTGCTCCAACGTTTCCATCTTCAGAAGGAATACAAGGCCCTTACTTGACTTTTTTTAGGTTCTCGATCAGCTTGTCTAATGCTTTATGGACTTCCTGCTCGCTTTTTGTGCCTGTACACACCACTTTCCCATTGCTGAAGAGCATTAAAGTCGCTTTTGCTTCTGGCAGCTTGTACACTAATCCTGGAAATTGCTCTGGCTCGTACTCAGTATTTTCCAACTTCATAGCCAGGGTGTTCAAGTTCAAGTCCATTCCTACTGAGCCAGAAGCCACAATATTCTGAATCTTAATCTCTGGTTTGCCAACGATTTTGACATTGATCTTCTCCAGGCTCTTGATGATTTTTCCAATAGATTCTTCCACTTTCTCCATACTTCTGGCTCCGGTGCAGACGATTTTACCAGACGAAAATATTAAAGCAGAGGTTTTCGGTTCCTTAATGCGGATAACAAGGCCAGGGAACTGCTCTGGGTT
>JACOVN010000120.1 GCA_016177315.1 Candidatus Woesearchaeota archaeon | reverse complement strand
TTTGCTGAAAGAATAACAGCCAGAGCAGAAAGAAGAATATGCTGATGCCGAGCACGATGTAGAGGAATTGCTTGTCATTCGCAAAGCCAAAGGGAATAGGGCCAAAAAAACCTCCAATAGCCACTTTGGTTTCTGTTTTTCCCTTGCTTTCCTTCATGACCTGCAGGCTACCAATGATAATGAGGAGTATGCCGAGGAAAATAACAAGCATCCCGATAGCGATGAGATTGATGTTGGGCATGGTTACTATGCAACCTCCTCAAATCTTCCAGCAGTAATATTCTTTTCCACTTCTTCTGATGTAAATATTTTTCCATTCATACAGACATAAACCCCAGGTGGAAATTCCTGAACTTTTGCAATGGAATAGCCGATATTGAAAGGACCATCCGAAGGAGTTAAGCCAAGCAACGGAATAAGAGAGCCGGTAAGGATTATTGTCTGATCCTTTCGTTTCAGCTTCTCCTGCAAATATCTTGCTGTTCTCACCATGGTGTAGGTTCCATGCGTGATGATAATTTTTGTCTGTTGGCTATCTTGGATGGTTTTCCAAATATTCTATAGATCTTTCTCTGTTATCTCTCGACTATCCTTCATGCAAACCTCTGAAAATGTTAGTTGATCATATATTCGCAGACCTTTCAAATAATTAGGGATGATAGAATGTTCATGTGGAACAACAGTTTCCTTAATACCATCATAGAACGAATCAATCGTTCCGCCAGTAATAATAACATGGATGGTTTGGTTTTTCATTCTGGTGGGGAAAGAGGATGGGAATTTAAGCTTTTTGCTTAGAAATACGCCTGGAACAGCTTTGGCGTCACATACACCTCTAAGGCATTCCCAATGATAATAAGGCAACAGGCAATGATGAGCAGGATGGCAGCATCCCGTAAGACATTCCGAAATGGAGTGGACATGAATTCCTCATGGAGCATGGCTTTCGATACCACTCCACCAGCAATGGCGGCAAGAAGAAAGCCCAGCACTTCTGGAATTACGTGAATAGAGAAGAAAGACAAAATGATAAAGCTCATCGAGAGATCCTTGGCAAGATACCGTATGACAGCAGCGAGAAAGCTGGCAAAGATGCTGGCATTCAGGATTAACAGAAATACAGCTCCTGCGCCATAAAAGAAAGAAAGGAGGAAGAAGACAATGGCAACTTCCAGATCCGTTTCCAGTAATCCGAGCAAATGCTGGAAGGAAGGTTGGAATGGCTCTTGAAAGAATTTCTGCAAGGTTTCTGCATCGAAACTTTGCTTTTCAGCAAGATAATCCAGTTGATAGGCAAAGACATTCTGGAATGGCCCTTGCGGAATGAGCATGCCAAGCAGCAGATACCCAAGGAAAACGCCAAGGAAAAGGAAGAGGTAGATTTCTGTCACATCCTTGTGCATCAAAAAGAAATGTTTTAATCCATACTTTCTCTCTCGCTTCTCCTCTATGCTGAGGAGTTTCATGAGGGAAGGGATGATAAGAAGGGTGCTGAGGAAGAGCATGGGAATGGACACAAAAGCTTCAAAGAAAAATGAAGCCACAAGGTAACCGATGATAGTATACACAAAGCCAACCACCAGTGCTGCAAATGGCCTTCTGGTCAGGAAAGAAATATTCAAGGATTCGAGCATGCTATCTTCTCTTGGAAAGATTTTCTAAGTAATTATCCCAATCAGACAATCCATTCTGTTCTTTGGATGCTTCCTCTTCTACCTCAATCTCATTATGGAACTGCCCCCTCCTTCCGAGAGCAATTAAAACCGTGATGAGGAATACCAAGGCGAAGACAGTCCACCAGAACCTGCCTGTTCTCAACGCAGAGAGGCTGAAGAGGCTTGCAGCCCTTCCTACACCACTGACTGCTGCTCCAGTAATTTTACCTGCTCCAGATCCAGTTCCTGCTACGCCGGTCGGCCCTCCTGTTATAGCACCTCCATCTGCTGCTCCTTCACCTTGAGATGCTGAGGAGGCTGCCGGAGATGAGGGAGCAGTGCTGGAAGTAGAGGTTGAAGTTGTTCCTCCTACACTCGAGCCAGGGCCTGCAGAAGGTCCTAGTCCTCGCAGCCCTCTGGACCCTCCACCGGATGTGCTGCCTGCATCAGATGCCGGGGTTGCAACAACCAAAGTTGTTTTGATGGTATAGGCTACTCCATTATTGGCATTGAATATGGCCTGCACTTCATAGTTTCCATCATGGCCTGGAGCCTGGAATGTCAAGGAATAGGAGCCGGTTGCAGTATCTAAGGAAGTCTGCTGTTCTGTTCCGTCTGGCAATTTCAGGATAATGCTGGTTTCCTCTGGCACGGTTCCATCATCTCTTCTCACTGTGCCTGTTGCCTGTACTTGCTGTCCTGGAGTTGCCGTAGCAGGGTTTACGGTTATGCCGATGAAGTAATTATGCACTACCTCAAAGGTCTTGCTTGCAGTGGAAGAAAATCCGTTCTCATCCGTGCCTGTAATCTCCGCACGGTATATGCCTATAGGGCTCTCTGGAGTTGTTGGGAAAATGGAAGTGTACAGATCATCTGCGAAGGTAAAGCCAATGCTATGCTCTGCATTGCCTGCATCTACAACCTTTCCAGTCACTGCCTCCACATCACTGAAATCAATGATGGTTGCCTTGATAGTTGCGGA
>JACOVN010000112.1 GCA_016177315.1 Candidatus Woesearchaeota archaeon | reverse complement strand
CCTGGAAAGAGCATGCAAGGCATCGAGAGAAAGTTTTTCCCAGTCGTCATGGTTGGCCTTGATTTTGTCAGCAATATCTTCTGCTACTTTCTCTGCAGACCTTTTCGCATTGACGAAAATGATGGCTTGCTTGCTTTTCTTTAAGGTGTCAAGAGCAAGATTGATGACTTGATGGTTGGATTTTTCATCGATTTTCTCCGTGCGCATAAAAAGCAAGAAAAGCATTTGATTTATAATGGTTTCTGCCGGAAATTTTCTGTTGGAAATGGAAATTTTCCAGTTTTGCTTCAAGTAGAATAAGGAGCAATAGAAATATTTTTATAGAAGATATCTTGATAGATATCTTTTTTAGGGCTTCGGTACAGTGGAGGAAAAGAGAAAGAGCATGTACAACGAAGTCCGCTACCAGGGTTTACGGATAGAAGTTTCCCTTGCTGCAAGCAGAGAATTAGTAAAGGAAGGAAAAGACTTATGGGATGTACAACAGATACTCGAGGAAGGCTATCCGTGCGGTGCTTCGAAGAGAAAGCCGAATATTATGGAACAATGCTTGCGCAAAGGAAGGAAGGAGTACAAAGCTGTTGTTGCAAAGACAGAAATAGTATATCCAGACGGGTATAGAGAAGCAGTTTGGCGGCTTATCCATTTTGGCCAAATAACTTATAAGAAACGATAAAAATGAAAAAGGAACGAGCACTCTGGAATGCGAAGCATTTTTGTATGAAAGGGCATAGCATGAAAAGGACACGATTCATTATGGAAGGGATGGAAGTGAGGGGGTGGGTCTGTCGGCAGTGCCATGAAACGGTCCTACATCCAGAGGATGCCCAAAGAATGTTTCTATTCAATAAATTGAAACGCGGCATTTCGATAAAAGTGGGATCTTTAGGCAATGCTCTCATTGTCCGATTTCCAAAGGCTGTTGCAAAATTCTATGGAATAGAGAAAGGAATAAAAATTATCCTCCGGTCGAAAGATACTGAGAAGCTAGAGCTTATCCCGATATAATTCTTCAATTCTCTTTCTTTGGCTTCATTAAAAAATAAAGAACTAGAAAAGTATGGGCCCGCCGTGACTTTCAACATCCTCCAAGAGGATATGTTTGAACACGGGACCGCCCGATTTCAGTCACTGGCGTTCCGAACATTGTCCGTACCGGCCAATGTATCAGTCGGGTGCTCCAACCAGACTAAGCTACGGGCCCAAAGCGCCCCTGACCAGACTCGAACTGGTGACCTTGCGGTGCCTGCTTGCAGGTTAACAGCTCCGTGATCCTTAAAGGATTCGCACGCTCTACCTGCTAAGCTACAGGGGCCTACCATGCAGAAGGTTCTGCAATGGTTTATATAATTTTCCCCTGCGTCTCTTGCTTTACTTCTTTTTTCTGTTTCCAGAGGATAGAAAGTACAAGCGCAATAGTCAAGAGGAACAACACCACTAATACTATCCTTTGAAATGGCACTGCAAGGAGGGCAATGGGAACAAACTCTGGTTTCGCCCACAGTATTGTTGGTTTGATTACCACCCCTTTTTCTTCTGGAGGTTTCTTTTGGATTTGCACTGCCTTCTGTGGAGGCTTGGCTACTTGCTTTGTTTCCTGCGGCGGAGGTTGAGGACTAGGTGTTACCAGGCTTTTGCGGAGAAGTCTTTGCCCGGTGGCTCCACCCCCTCCACCCCCTGCAGAAACATTGGAAACAACCTTGAACACCGCACTCTGGGTATTATTGATATTGTTGCTCGTATCATTGGCAACAATGGTAAAATTGTAATCTCCTGCTTGGGCGGTGTCATTGAACAGCATCGACCATAGCGTACCTGCTTGGAGCATTGGAAAAGCAGTCCTGGAGCTGTTTGGCCACGTGATGTTGGCAAGCACAACACTAACCCCAACTCTATCCATGATGGTCACCGAGATATTGACCTGATCATTAATGTTGAATTGTGTACCATTCGGAGACAGGCTTGTGACATTCGGAGCAATGGTATCTACAATCGTGAATGTCTTATTCTCTGTGTTATTGACATTTGCACTGGTATCGTTGGCAAAGCCAAAGACGTTCAGGAAGCCAAGGGAAAAGGTAGAGTTAAAGAGGCCAGAATAATTGCTTTGCGTTACATTGAAGACATCAAAAAAGAAATTGGTTCCGTTGGAGGCAGTGATATTCAACCTTACCTTATCCAACTGCACATTATCACTAGCATTGAAGCTGATATTTACCTGGTCTCCTGCCTCTATTACGAAAGGTTCTGTTATATTGAATATAGCAGGGCGGGCACTATCAGTTTGTGCGAGCACATCCAGCATACCAGAAAGCAGAGAGAGCAATAAAATGATAAGGCACACCATTCTCTGCTGTTTCAACGCCTTCTCACCTCTTTACTGTATTATGCCGAAAGGGCCTATTTAAATTTTTTGACCCTCTTTCCTGCTTGTCGGCACGCTGCCATTGGTGTTAGAAAGATTTAAATAAAACAGATAATACTATTTTTCCATGGAAAAAGAGGATGTTGCAGGAGTTCTCCAGCTCTCTCCCCTGGAACGAGAGAAAGTCTTTCGCTTCCATGCATCCCAGATTCACCAACGGATAGCGTCTGCACAGCAGGCATTGGAGGAAAAGAATCTCCTTCTGGCAAAATCCCTTCATCAGAAGGGAAAGCAGCAGTACACGCTCCTTCCCCAGTTATTGCATCCTATGCAGGAAAGACTCGAGCAGGAACTCTTGCAGTTAGAAGCAAAACTCCAGGATGCAGAAAGGCAGGTGGAGAGCCAGAAGAAGGAACATGCTGTTTTTTGGGAACAAGTCGGGGAACTGCGTGGCACGGCTAGCAAGAACCCTTCTCTGGCAAAACAGGCATTCTCGCAGCTTATAGCCTTTTATCGGAATCTGCCAAAAGGCTTTCTCCACCAGCAGTGGGAAATGGAATCTGCCCTGCTGGAATTACAGAGAATGTTCCAGCTTTCGCAGCCGACGGGGCATGCGGATATGCTCCTGAGCATGGTTGAGGCTGGAAAGAGCCATATCCAAAAAAGCCTTCCTGCAGCACGGCAAGTATACCTCCATGCCCTCGAGCTTGCGCATGCCTTGCCGAATGTTTTTTTCTTGCATCACCCAGAAACTCTCTTTGCACTTACTGACCTCTACCAGGAATTGCTCGTGAAGGAAGTAGAGCAGGAAAGAGAACGGTCTGCGCACCTGGAAATGGTGCGGCTCTTGGTGGAAATCCAGGAACATCGCTATCTCGCGGAATGGAATGCCGCCAAGGAAAAATATATGCGTGCGAAGAGGCTCTTGCATCATGCAGGAAGCAGAAATAGAAAAATGAAAAGAGAATTGGAAAAGCTGCATTCCCTTTTCGTTATTCATGGCATGTTCCGAGGACTTCCGCTCCGCGGGGATGCAAAGAAAATTGTTTGGGAATGTATAGCATTACAGAAAAGATTCCCGGAGGAAAAGGGCTTTTGTTCCGCTCTCCAGGAAAAGGCAATGGTTTTTGCGGCATTGCAGAAACGGGCTAAGAGATGAGGAAGAACAATGGGCTGAACTGCTATGGAAAGCAAAGATCTTTTTGTTATTTTTCTTTTTTCTCTCCTTTTACTTCTCTCCCTTCCGTACGCTGCCGCAAGCACCATTTTTGATGACTACCGCAACGTTGGGGGAAATTTCACGTTCCACGGCTATACTTTCACAGTACAGTACCTTCCCAAGCAGAAGCAGGCATTGCTCCAATCCAATTTGCGGGATTTTCTCTTGCAGTATGGGGAGTGCAAGAAAGCATTGGTTTATACCTTCTGCTTTGAGGAAATGAAATTCGACCCAGGGAACGGATATGGGGTGGTTATGGAGGGAATGGAGATCCCCGCCATTCGTTTAACAGTAGATTTTCAAAAGCCAGAGTTGCAAATCACCAGAACCTTCTCCAGAACAGATGCTTTGGTGGGGGATTACAGCACTATCACCGTGAAGGTAAAAAATCCCACTAAGGAGGTTATGGAGCACATTCTCTACCGGGACGCACATCCGCAAGGAGTACAGATCTTCGGCAGAGCGTTGCCGGGAAATATCTTTGAAGAAACTGTTGAGCGGCTATTGCCAGGCGAACAAAAGGTGTTTGCTTACACCATCCGATTTGAGGAGAGTACTGCATATACGAATAAGGCACGGGTACAGTACAGCATTGGCAATATCGATTTCCGTCAAACTTCTGATCAAGCGTACCTTCTTGTAAAATCACCCAAGGAGATCCCTCCTTATCAGCTTCTCCTCTTCCTGGATGATTATGCAGTAGAAATGGGGGAGAAAGCCAGACTCCATGCAGTTATTGAAAACTATGAGAACGAGGAACTGGAAATTGTGTATGTCCATGTGTATCTACCAGAAGGCTTGCAGTTCTCTGCAGGAGATTTTAAAGAAGCGGGGAATAAGTATGCAAGCGATGGATTTGTCTTTGGCAGGGATTACAAAGAGTTTGTTATGGAATTCGTTCCTGCAAAAGAAGGAAACTTTCCCATTGTCACGGAAGCGGGGGTAAGAGTTGCAACGAAACTGGTGGAACGAGAAGCAGCCACGATGCTGAATGTGGAAATCCTTCCTCTGGAGATAAAGGTGCGCAAGCGGGAGGACAAAGAGCAGAATACGGCAGAACTGCAGATCTTGGCAAAGAATCCCAATGTGTATGTGACCTTGGAAGAAATAAAAGTGGATTTAGTTTCTGAGTACTTCACGTTTAATGAAGCAGTCCTCAACCGCCTCCTGCCGAAGGAAGAAAGAGAGCTCTACAACGTCAAGTTCCGGTTGGATGAAGCAGAGCAGCATCCCTATTTCCAGCTGATAGGCAGATACATCGTTGGGAAGCACGCAAAGAAAATCCAGGAAGACATTTATCTGAGAAAGCCAGGAAGTCTGCCGTTGCTGGAGGACACCTTCGCCATCCAGCCGCAGGGACAGCAGCAAGCATCCGCCATGGTGGAGAAGGTTATTGCGAAAACCGTTATCGTTTCTTCCGAGAAAAAGCAGTTTGTCCACAGGATCGGCAAAGACGGGAAGTTTATCCTCGCCAAGCGGCTTTGGCTCTGGTACCGGTTTCTTGCTAAGATATTTTCTCATTAACAAATAATCTATTTTTTGTTATTTTAATAACAT
>JACOVN010000106.1 GCA_016177315.1 Candidatus Woesearchaeota archaeon | reverse complement strand
TATTTAAAGCTTTCTGTTTTATCAGAAAAACTAAAAGAAGTTGTTATCTGTTTTGTTGTATTAATAAAACAGAAAAATCAACCCTGTATGGGAAAATGGACTTTGAGGCGGAAATTGAGGTTTATAAGGCTTAAAAACCTATTGTTCTAACAAACCCTGTATACAGGTCTTATGTCCCTGTTCTTTCGCTCTTTACCAAATACCGTACTTGAGGATCCTCTGCTTTCAGCATGTTCGCAAGCATTGCATCAAAATCGAGAGGTTTCGGTAACATGCCGGGGAAGATTTGCTCAAATCTTTTTCTTAAGTATGCTTCATGGGCTGGATTGTTTACCATCCCACCATGCTTCTTTTGCCTCGCTTCGAGAGCCCTGTTAAAATAGGCATGTTGCGTTTGTCCATGGACCTCTTGTGCCATATGGAAGATATAACCTTCTTCATCGAATTGTGCTACCACCATTCTCTCTTCTGGATCTGTATGAAAACGTAGCAAGGCCGAAGGCATGTTCCAGTACGATGTACAAGGCACTAATCCTTCGCTCCCGTCTTCCCTCTGGACAATATGATATCCACGCCCGAATACCTCTCTCCGTATGGTAAGCTCTATCATTCGTGTTATCTGGAGTCCACTACTCTGCGTTTCCTCTTCTCGTCTTCTAAAGTACGCAGTTCGCTCATGCACCTTACTTATCTCTACCTTGTATTTCCTAAGTCCCTTTTCTTCTATCCTTGCATAGAGGTAAACTCTTACTTCGCTCGTTTGCTCCATTTGTTCTCTATCTTCTGAGGCATCGCTCTGGACGAGTGCAAGACTTGCAGCTCCAAATGGGATGTCTTTCCTCATGTCAAGAGCGACTATTCCATCGACTTCGCTAACAGAGAAAAAGGTGAATCCTCCAGGAAGTTGTATTTTTTGGTATAACCGATACAATGATTCTGTTCCCGCACGATCCTTAAATTCTTGGATGGTTCCTCTTTCTTCGTCAATAGGGACAGCACACACTATGCCGTTTTCTAACACCATAAGAGGCATGATGCTGTTCCATACCCGTTCTTCACCACTTTTGGTTTTGTAGCTGATGGCAAGGCGCTCCAGTGAGTATGTTGCAGGGCTTTCATACGCCCAAGAAGCGAGGTGTTGTAAATACCGCACCAGCAAGAGTTTCTCCCAAAAAGCTTTTGATAGAGTAACAACCTCTCTGTCTGAAAGGAGGGTGGTAGCTAGCTCCCTGAAGGGGGTTTTTGGATCACACCCACGAAGCCCTGTTATTATGTCTCTGTCCTTGCTGCGAATCTCCAGGCGATCTTCGAGCCGTTGGTTTACCGAGGCCATAAAGCCCTTTATATGCTCCTCCTATATAAAATTTCCTATAATAACCACTTATAAGTGGATAATATAGAAAAATATATAAAGAGGGAGACATTCCTTACGGAGGGGAGGGAATATATGGCTGATGCATTGAAAATCCTTACTACAGCAGATCTACACTATCCTTGGTGTAAGGGAAGATTTTCCCAATTAGAACAAAAAGCTGCACAATCTGATGCAGCTGTTCTCGTAGTTGCAGGTGATACTGAAGATCCTTATTCCTTGCACATATTTGACCAATTCAAAAGAACGAAGCTCGTCACCGCTGGCAATCACGATCTCTGGGTTAGTCGTCCTTCAGAGAATTCTTTTGAAAAATACAGGCAGTTAGGCAACGTTTATGCGAGGTATGGGTTTCATTTCCTAGATGAGAAACCAATGGTGGTGGAGGATGTTGGTTTTGTTGGAAATATTGGGTGGTATGATTATTCATTCCGAATGGAACGCATCGCACGGAGTGATATCGAAGAGATATTTGTTAATGGAAAACCATTTCATGAACTAACCGAAGAGGATTATGCTAAAGGAGTATTTCAAATAATAGAAGGTATGCGAGCAGATTTATTTGTATGGAATGATAAGCAGTATATCCATTGGAGATTTACAGATAAGGAATTTTTAGAGCAATGCTTGGAAAAACTTGAAAGAGACATCAGAGAAATTGAACCTTCTGTTGATCAAATTTGTGCGGTAATTCATCATATTCCTTTCGAAGGGTTAGTGAAAAGGAATCCATCGGATGTAGGATGGACTGTCGGAAATGCATATGTTGGAAGTGCACGAATAGGGGAGTTACTCCTTTCCCACCCAAAGGTAAGGACGGTTATTACAGGTCATACTCATATACCGAGGGTTATTCAAGTAGGACATATTACCGCTCACAACGTTAGTAGGCCCTACGGAAAACCAGAATTGACAGAAATTGTGCTTCAATGTTAGTACATCACCCATACCGTTTTCCATAATTCTTCAGTCCTTCGACTAAATACGCTTCATCCTTTGTGGAGGGGTACTTTGCCAACGTTTCCAGATCAGCTCCTAATCCAGTAAGGAAATAGTACAAGTTGAATTCGCGTAAAAGACTGAGCGTTCGCTCACCATCCCTAGAATTGAGAAAAATTTTTTTAACATGATAACTGGTATCCCAATTCTCTCCCATAAGGATTCTTGTGTAGCCCGCTGCCGCTTCTGGTGTGTATTCGCCACTAAGATCTCCAGCAAAGATGTTATGTTCCCTTAAAATTTGTGTAATCCTCTCTTTTAATATTTTTTCTGTTTCTTGGTCCATTGCCGCATTCGGATATTCTGACAAGAGTCGTATAGCTCTCAGAGGTTGCTTCAGCGCCAAAGGTTTCTTGGGAGGTTCTGAAAGCCTGATAAGCGGATTACCATTATTTGCAGTCAAATCCTTAACAAAATCCGGTGGACCGATAACCGTACCATCGGAGCGTATCTGGAGCATGTTGATGGTAAAATCAGGTCCTCCCGTCTCAAGAATGGTATGATATTTTCCTCCTTCTCCTATATATTCAAACTCCAATCCGTGTAATATTTCCTCTACCCTTTGATTGAATTTTGCTGGATTGATTCCCTTCTCTAGCAAAATCCGTTCTGATGGAATGAGAACATCTACATCGGATCCAAAAGGAGTTGGATTTTTTCCGGTTAATGCCCTTCTCGCATCTCCTCCTCCCAAAGAAATTTCTACACCCTGTTCTCTCGCGAATTGGAATAATGCATCAAATTTGGTACTGAGTTGGGCTGGAATTTCTCCACCATCCTCTGTACGGAATACTCTCCTGAATGCTAAGAATTCGTTGAACGTTCTTCCATGATCGATATTTCCTTCAGCATCTAGAATAAGCCTCACAGTTGGATCCTGTCGGAGCAGCCTTTCAACCTCTCCTTTCACGAATACTTGCGCACCATCGCTCTGCATGGTCTGAAGTGTTCCTCTTGTATTACCAAAGTGCTGAGTATTGTACAGGTAACTAAACAATCGAGCATCCTCTGGTGAAAGTCGTTGCATAGTCTCTGTTGCTATGAGAGCTTCCGTTACTTTCTGTTCGAAGGGAAGATTTTGCTCCTGCAGGGATTTGAAGAAGGCAAGGAAATGCCCTTGTTGTTCTGCAGGAATATCCTTCATAACGATGTTTATTTTGAGAATATCTTTAACTACAGTAGGCGTTTCAGTTAATGCAAATGCGATTTCGCTTATTCTTTCCTTCGCTTCTGGATCAGCACGAACAGTATGAATATACGATTGCTCATCTTCTTCTGTTAATGAATCTATCTTTTGAAATTCTTTTTGTGTTTCTTCTACTCGCTGCGAAGCTTTCTTTTGAATATCAGTAAATGTGTCTGCAACTTTCTGCCTTCCTAACAAATCATCCAAATGCTTCAATGCATCATCCGCATAGCCTTCCGGTAAAGTAAAGGGGAATGCGGCTGGCTGGATTTCCAATGCCGCTGCCTGTGCTGCTCCGACTGTGCCTGCTCCAGGAGCAAAGCCTTTGGGGGAGGTGTCAATGCCTATAGCCTCTAGAAATTGTCGTTCCTGTTCTGTCGCGTATACGACTCTAGACTCTGCATCGATTTCCATCCACAGACCATAGCGTTCATTCAATGCGGCAACTTCCACAGGATCCAAATCGTCAATATGCCTTGCCATACCTCCTCTAAAGAGATCGTCGGCGTGCTCTACTGCTTCCATCATTCTGGCGGTGTCGAGGTAGGCTTTGGAGGGGATGGCTTGGCGAACTAATTCCGGTGTACCATAAGTATTGAAAAAGATAGCTGGATCAACGCCCTCTTCCATAGCGCGCATATAGGAATAGGAATGCCTTACACTTAATTGTCCGAATACATCTTCAGCATACTCTATTAGCATGAAATCTGGGACATTTCGTTTAGACCATTGGTCCAATGCTTCTGTTACTGCTTGTCTGGATTCTACAGGAAGTATATTGCTTTCTTTTATAGCCTCCAGAAAGTCCACCGCTTTTGGTATGCTCCAGAATTCTGTCAGTCTTCTTTCTGATAGTGCTGTAAAAAAGTCTTCATACATACGTAATGTATCATCATGTACGTATGTTAGGGCTTCTTCACGGCCAATAACGATAGAAACATCTCCTGGTTTTCCCTCCCTTATACTCTTTAATATATCGGTGGTCGAAGGGATACGGCCAAGAATGCTTTCTTCACCCGGGCGCGAGGGGTGGGTATGGAAACCCCCAATTACTTCCCCGCTTTTCCCTCTATCCAAAAAGGAAGGAGAATAAATAACACTTGATGGTGAGACTACAGTATCATAATCTTCTGCTCTCCAGCGTCTCTGTAATACTTTTGTTACCTCCATTTTCTTTTCATGTGGAAGATTCCCAAACCTACCTTCCTGCACAAATCGGAGTATTTCAGCGTCTCCAGTTTCTCTAGCAAGCTGTTCTAATGTTCCCCCTTCTAC
>JACOVN010000104.1 GCA_016177315.1 Candidatus Woesearchaeota archaeon | reverse complement strand
GCAGAATTCTTTGAGAAGAATAGGCACTTGCTTGGCTTTGACAACCCCAGGAAAGCCCTTCTCACAACAATCAAGGAGGCAGTGGATAACAGCTTGGATGCCTGCGAGGAAGCAGGCGTGCTTCCGGAGGTTGCGGTAGAAGTCATCGAGATGGCTCCGGAAAAATTCCGCATTGTGGTGGAGGATAATGGGCCAGGCATTGTGAAAAAGCAAATTCCCAAGATTTTCGCAAAACTCCTCTACGGCAGCAAATTCCATAAGTTAAGTCAGAGTAGGGGGCAACAAGGCATTGGCATCTCTGCTTCTGTGTTATATGCACAATTGACTACAGGAAAACCTGCAAAAATTCTCTCCAAAGTTTCTCCAAAAGAGCCTGCACACTACTATGAATTGCATATTGATACGAGAACCAATAATCCAGAGATCATCAAAGAGGAGATAAAGGAATGGAAGAAGGAGCATGGAACCAGGATTGAGTTGGATCTGGAAGGAATCTACCAGAAAGGGCTGCAGAGCATTGATGCCTATCTCAAGCAGACTGCTATTGTGAATCCCCATGCAACGATTATTTACACCAATCCCAAAGCAGAGCAGCTCATTTTTGCAAGAGCAGTGCAAACTGCGCCCAAGCAGCCGAAGGAAATTAAGCCACATCCGTATGGAGTAGAGCTGGGAATGCTCATCAAGATGCTCCAGAATACAGAGTCCAGAACCCTCCAGAGCTTCCTCACGAATGATTTTTCCAGGATTGGAGCAGGAACAGCCAAGGAAATCTGCCAGAAGGCTGGCATCCCGCCCAACAAGAGAACTGGAGAGGTGTCAAGGGAGAATGCAGAGAAGCTCATGGCAGCAATCCGGGATACGAAGATTATTGCTCCTCCCACAGACTGTATCGTTCCTATAGGCCAGGAAAGTCTCGTGAAGGGCCTGAAGAAGGAGATGCAGGCAGAATTCTATACTTCGGTTTCCAGGCCTCCTGCTGTCTATCGGGGAAACCCATTCATCATCGAGGCCGCAGTTGCGTATGGTGGAGAGCTTCCGGTAGAGGAAACAGTGAGACTGATGCGCTTTGCGAATAAAGTTCCTTTGCTTTACCAGCAAGGGGCTTGCGCAAGCACGGACGCTATTACAGACACCAACTGGAAAGCCTATGGGTTGCAGCAGAGCAGGAATGGGTTACCGGTAGGGCCTGCAGCCATCCTCATCCACATGGCCTCTGTCTGGGTGCCCTTTACCTCAGAGGCAAAGGAGGCCATTGCCCATTATCCCGAAATTATTAAGGAAATGAAGCTTGCATTGCAGGAATGCGGCAGGGAGCTAGCAAGATACACCTCAAGAAAGCAGCGCTACAGCGATGAATTGAAGAAGCGTGGCTACATTGAACGGTACATTCCCTATGTCGGCAGTGCCTTGCGGGAATTATTGGAATTACCAAAAACAGAAGAAGAGAAGATTAAAGTAATACTGAAGGAAATGCTGGAAAAGAAAAGAGGAAAATTGCAGAAGGTGGAGATGGAGAACGTGGAATATGATAAGGCTTTTGCCAAAATTGGAAGAGAGGAGGATCAAGAGAAAATGGGTGAAGAGGAATGAGCAAGGAGATTGTGAAAAAAATCAAAGGTGTTGGGCAGGAAGTTTATGAGGACATTATCCACAAAAAAGCTCCTTCCTTGGAAATGCCCATCCGCTCTCTCGTCAATGTAGATTATGATCCCAAGAAGGGATACTTTGAAATGAAAGGGAAAATGCTGAAGAGAACACTCTCGGCCATGACCGTAAAAACCTTTGCCCAAACCCTTTTGATGATCAACGAGAGCAAGAAAATTATCCAGACGGATGACATTGCAACCAAGAGGGAAATCTACTATGTTTCTAAAAACTGGGGGGATGCACTCTTCCACGAGCAACCGGAATCTGATGCAGTGATGGACGATTTTGAGGCCATGATGGAAGTCAACAGGGAACAGCTTGGCTTCATTCCCGAGGAAAGGGGAGGGGATGTTGCCGGGTCATTGGTAGTTATTGATAAGGATCCTGACACAGGCAAGGAAATTGAGATTGACTGCACGAGAATGGGAACAGGAGCATTTTCAGTCCCAAGCTCTGTGGAGCATTTGAAGTTTGAGACGAAAGCAAAGTTCATCCTTGCCATTGAAACTGCTGGTATGTTCCAGAGGTTAGTGAAGCACAAATACTGGAAGACTGCGAACTGCATCTTGGTTTCCATGGGGGGAGTTCCAACCAGGGCTTGCAGGAGATTTATCCGAAGGCTTGCGGATGAGAAGAAACTGCCGGTGTATGTATTTTGTGATAACGATCCCTATGGACATATGAATATTTACCGGACGTTAAAAGTAGGTTCTGGAAATTCTGCACATATTAATGAATTTTTCTGTGTGCCCCATGCACAATATATTGGCATTACGCCACAGGACGTTATAGATTATAAATTACCCACACATCCACTAAAAGAAATAGACATTAAAAGGATAAAAGACGCCTTAAAAAATGACCCATTTGTCCAGCATTATAAAGCATGGCAAGAGGCCTTAAAACAAATGGAAAG
>JACOVN010000122.1 GCA_016177315.1 Candidatus Woesearchaeota archaeon | reverse complement strand
GGTTTATGGAGCGACACAACCTCATTCTGGTATTTCATGGTCAGCGTTTCTCCAGTTATCCCACCCTCCGCGCCCCGGAATCTCCGGGCAACTGAAGGCGACAGCAGAGTAGATTTAAGCTGGGACCCGCCTGCAGATGATGGAGGCAATCCGATTGCGCTCTATTTCATTTACAGAGGCACTGACCCTAACCAGTATATCCCGCCCCTTAGCGGAGGCGTGATAGATGGCAGCGTGCGCACATACACAGATACAGCAGTTACCAATGGCATAACATATTATTATCAGGTAAGCGCAGTCACAAGCCCCGGAAGGAATCTCGAAGGTCCGAGGTCAAGAATAGTCGAAGCCACGCCCGGAGGCGGCGCAACAATCCCGCCTGTGCCGGCGCTGATAGGCCCTGGCACAACTGCGGAGCCCGGAGAAACTATAAGCACGCTCACACCAACCTTGCAGTGGAATTCAGCCAGCGGTGCTACGTACTACAAAGTGTACGTGAGCAAATCTCCCTATGGTTCATCTGACATCGTCTACTCCAATGAAAATGTCGCTGGCACCAGCATACCTCTTCCAAGCAACGCCCTTCAGCAGGGAACAAAATACAACTGGGATGTAGGCGCCTGCAACAGCGCCGGCTGCAGCGAGCAATCTTCTGATTTGTATTTCCAGACGGAGACGCCTGTTTACAATACAGCATTCCTGACAAACGCCCAACTAACAAATTACAAATCAATGAGCACGAGACAGATCCGCAATTTTCTAGTCAAATACAACAGTTATTTCAGGAAATCGGTGTTGGATGTAGATGGTGTATCTTTTGATGCCGCAACGGTTATTTCACAGGCTGCGCAGAAATACCAGATTAATCCCAAGGTTATCTTAGCAACTCTGCAAAAAGAAAATCAAGGAGTTACAACAGCTACGCGCCCATCCGACAGTACGATGAAATTTCTGATGGGTTGTGTTTCTTCTAGCACGGCACGCGCACAATTAACTTGTGCCGCAGAGCGCTTCAGGGCATACCACAACCAATTGACAAACACGGGTGCCACGGTTTCAGGATGGAAAGTAGGAGTTCCGAAAACAACGCAGGATGGTGTTGTCGTAACGCCTGCAACAAAGGCTGTTGCAGGGCAGTTTACTTACACTCCCTTAGCAGGCGTCCAATGGGGTGGCAATGACCCACGCTGGGGTGGCGTTTATCTTTTCTATTACTGGTGGAATTACTTCGGCTTTGCGTGATCCAGACTGAGGATTCAGGGCTTCCGAAAACGTTTTTCTTCGCCTCATTCAAAAGAAATCCGACCACCCCCAGTCAAAGACTGGATGGAATAGTTGCATTCAACAACCCCGCCTCCAAAATTCACCTTTAAATATCTTCGATTTCTAAGTTCATGATATGTCTGTTGATATACATGTCGGTGCACAAGGTATACAGCATGAGCACATCTCCTTTGGTGACCTGCGCGAAAAGAGCGAAATCGAAGTAGGCGCGCTGCAGATGCAGATTCTATGGTCATTAAGCAGGAAGGGCATGCATGATGCATGGAAAAAGTTTCGACAAGTTACTGTGGCTTTCCAGGCTCTCGCAATTCAACCCTAAAAGAATCTTGCAGAAGGGAATACCCATAGTATGCTTCCTTGAGCTGTCCAGTCGGTAATGCATGGCCAGTAAGGTATTGTCTGCATGCTTCCAAATCCTCAAAACCCCTCTTGAGTTGCACTCTTGCTACAATCTCATCATCCCGTCCCTCTGGATAGAGCCATACAGTAACAGATTCAATGGTGTTTTTATCTACAAGCGCAAGCTCGTACAGCTTGCCTGCTAGACCAATATCTTGATCAGAGACCTTATTATCCTGCAACAGCCTCTTCATCGTGTAGAGTAAGCCCATGGTTGAAGGGAATTTGCAAGAATATATAAATTTTTCTTACAGTAAAGGAGGAACGAGAGGACGGTAGGAGCCATCCTGAAGTGCCCGATCATATAAACTTGAGTATTACCAGACTTCATATTGTAAATCAGGAATATGCTCAAAATGCTTTTCATTTCTCGTTATTAAAATATTACGATGAGCTATAACAATAGAAGCTGTCATGAGATCTAAAGTCTGGGTTGTCTTTCCTTCCTTCTGTAATTTTGCATGTATTTCACCAAAATAAATGCAAGAAATTTTATCGAAAAGAAGCAATTCAAACCCTCGTAAGAAATCTTCAATCATAGTAAGTGTGGTAAGAGCGTTATGAGCAAGAAATGCTCCTCTATAGAGCTCGCTCAGGACAATGGGGGTAATAGTAAAAGTTGCCTGTTCGGCCTGTAAAGCCACAAATTTTTTCTTTAACATTGCATCTCCACGGAAAATATCGATGATAACATTCGCATCTAAACAGTACATCAGAACCTCACATCCCTCATCTTGGTCTTTTTCCTATCCTCCTCTATCATGCGTTCTATCATATCCAACTCCTCCTTAGGTCCGGGCCACTTCCCAAAGAAATCAAGTATGGACCATTTCTTTCCGACCTCCTCTTTTTTATAAGTACGTAGTACTACCTTAGAAAACGACTCCCCGGGCCTCTTGAGTTTCTTCAAGAGCTCGTATGCATCATCCGATAAGGATATAACCCTTGTCATATATGCATGCATGCATGCACTTTTATTTAAAGGTTTCCATTTCTTTTATGACCTTTCTGTCCCACTTTTCCCCATTGTATCACAAATCTCCTTATAAAGCAGGAATGCGTAATCCCTATAGTATGACCTATTTTGCAGGCTGTTGTGGAGGCTATGGTGGCCATGGAGGAATTGAACAGTGTATGAATCTTAGTAGCGGCTATGCTAGTGGTGGGCATAACGATAGTGAGTACAACGCTGGAAGTTATGCGTTTGCCGCTGCACCAGTGCAACCGTACAATTTGGAAGCTGCGGTAATGCAGGAATATAATCCAGTCATGATGCACAGCGAAGCAAGGGTAGAGCATGCACCATTGCAGCTATACCCCACGGTGCATTACCGATTCCCAGAAACCAGTTATGCCGGAGGGTATGGAGTATCAAAAACCTCTGCAGAGCATTTCTCTCCAGAGCCATTTCTCAAGCCATGGAGGCCTGTTGCAAGATTCATTGGCAGTGCTGAGGAAATCCAGCAGTACCTTGAGGAAGCATTTGAAAAAACAACTGGCAAGAAATTGCCTGAGGATATGGTCATTTCTGTTCTACCAAAGGAAGAAATGCAGGAAAAGCATGCACTGCTCGGAGGAATTTGGAGTGAAGGCATCCAAGGATTTTGTTTGAATAACAGATTGTTTGGGGATAATTTCATTGTCGTCAAGCAGAACGACTTGGATAAATTGTTGATTACCGTTGGCCATGAGATAGGCCATGTTCTTTCTCTGACATTACCAGAAAAAGTGAGTGAAGAGGCAAAAGCCTTTG
>JACOVN010000100.1 GCA_016177315.1 Candidatus Woesearchaeota archaeon | reverse complement strand
TGTTTGAAACAACAAAAGAGAAAAAATATCTGGAATATGCAAAAAAATTAGCTGATGTTTTAATACAAAATTTTCTAGATAAAAAAGAGTTGGGATTTTTTGACAGAATGCCGATGCCAGAGGATATTGGGTTATTGAAGCAGAGAGAAAAACCATTTATGGAGAACTGGATTGTAGCAGAGAATTTTATACAATTGTCCAAGACTACAAAAAAGAGCGAATATGACGTAATTGCTAAGAAAACATTAGAGCTATTTGCGCAGGCGTATGCGGAGTTTTGGATTTATGCGACGCAGTATGGGAGGATATTAAAAATGATATTTGGATAGGTACAACTTTCTACCGAATTATTTAAATATAAGTAGGAGATCTAAATTCTTATGGCAATGAAAAAGATTACCATTACCGAAGAAGCTTACGAATTATTAAAGCAGTGGAAGTTGAAAGGAGAGACTTTCTCCGATGCAATTAGAAGGCTGGCGAAGTAGAAAGTCCTTATTAAGGGAGATTAACTTTAAATATCATTCATTCTTTCTTTCTCTATGCCCCGCAAAGGTCCCTCAGAACTTCTCTTCGGCACCGCCGGCATTCCGGTCAAGGCAAAGGGAAGGCCAACAGAAGAAGGCATTCTCGTTGTCAGAGAGCTTGGCTTGGGTGCCATGGAATTAGAGTTTGTCAGAAATGTACACATTAAGAAGGACAAAGCAGCAATAGTGAAAAGAGCTGCTCAAGAGGCCAATATTTTCCTTACCTGCCATGGCCAGTACTGGGTAAATCTGAACGCAATAGATAAGGTAACGTTGCGACAGAGCATCAAGAGAGTGATCGATGCTTCGAGAATTGCCGATTTATGTGAAGCGTGGAGCATCTGCTATCATTCTGCATATCGGATGGACATGCCTCCTGAGAAAGTGTATGCCAATGTAAAGAGCGCGTTCAAGGAAATTTTAAAAGTTTATAAGGATGAAGGTCTGCAACTATGGCTGCGGCCAGAGATAGCAGGAAAATTAAGCCAATTTGGCAATCTGCAGGAAGTCATTAACCTGAGCCAAGATTTCTCCAACCATGTTTTGCCCTGCATTGATATTGCCCATTTGCATGCTACCGCTCCAAATAAGGGTTGCAACACGTTGGCAGAATTTAAAGACGTTTTGAGGGAAATCGAAAAGGGGTTGGGTAAGGAAGCGTTGCAGAACATGCATATTCATTGTGAAGGTGTTCAATATACCCCGAAAGGAGAGCGTGAGCATATCAATTTAAAACAATCCGATATGAACTATCAGGATTGGTTGAAAGCGTTAAAGGAGTTTAAGGCAAAAGGCATTATTATCTCTGAGAGCCCCAATATCGAGGGCGATGCATTGCTGATGCAGGAAACATACAGGAAACTACACTAACATGGAGCAGCAAAAAATTCCCTACCAGCGCGTCATCCACGTCTGCACAAACTTCCGAGAAGAAGGAGCTTGCTGCAGCAAACGAGGCTCTGAGCATGTGTTGGAAAAACTGAAGCATTACGTCAAGGAGCATGGCTTGAAAGGAAAAATCAGAGTAACAAAATCAGGTTGCTTGGATTTGTGCCAGCAAGGCATCAATATCTTCATCCAGCCAGATGGCATTTGGTTGAAGGGGGTAAGAGAAGAGGATGTTGGACAAATCATTGAGCAGTATCTAAAGATTTAAATAGATTGCTTCTCCTAGATTGTTCATGGAAAAATTCAAGTTTTTAGAGGACATCGCCACAGCAGACATTGCCTTTCAAGCCTATGGGAAAACTCTTGAGGAGCTTTTCCAGAACGCAGCATTGGCTGTTTCTGAGTCCATGGTGAATACGAAGCAGATCAAGGGAAAAGTCAAAAAGGAACTTTCCTTCACAGCAGATACGTTAGACAACCTTCTGTTTGACTTTCTCTCAGAAATCATTTTCCTCAAAGATTCCGATGGCTTATTATTCTCTCAATTTGATCTAACCATAACAGAAAATAAGACCAAAAAACTCAAGGCAGTTTTGCATGGTGAACCCTTAAACCCTCAGAAGCAAGAGCTGCGGGCAGATGTGAAAGCAGTAACCTTGCATATGTTTGAGATCAAGAAAACAGCAAAGGGTTTTGAGGCAATGGTCATTCTCGATATCTAACTACCATCCCTTCTTCCGGAAGTACCAATAGAGCATAACAACAGAAGCAACCATGATGAGCAAGGCAAAGGCATACCCATACTTCCAGTAGAGCTCTGGCATGAAGCGGAAGTTCATTCCATAGATGCTTGCAATCATGGTTGGGACTAAGACATACGATGCGTAGACCGTCAATTTTTTGATGATATCATTCAAATTATTGGAGATAGAGGTTAAGTAGGTATCCAGAATCCCTGTCAGGACATCACGATACACCCCTTCCATATCAATGAGCTGAGTAACATCATAATACAGAATCCTAAATTCGTCTGTGTCTCTCTTGGGAATCTGCTTTGCATATCCCTTCTCAATCTCCATGATGACCTCCCTATTGGCATTCAAGGCCTTGTGGAAGTAAATCAGGGTTTTCTTGATTTGGAATACTTGGTGTACCTGCTCTTTGCTCACTCGCCGAATAACGGCATTCTCAATTGCGTCAATCTGTTCCTCCAGTTGATCCATGATGGAGAAGTACTCATTCAAGCTCCTGGACATTAATTCGAAGGCGATCTTTGCTTCTCCATCTTTGAGGAGCTGGAACTCTAGCCCCTTTCCATTGAGAAGAATCTCTACAGCCTTTACTTCCCCTCTCCGGATGGTTACAACACAATCTTTCAAGAGGATAATGCCGAAGGCATGGGTGAGGATTTTGTATTCTTGCAGCCTTGGCACGGAGAAGATGACGACAGTATATGCATCTCCGGGCAGCAATTTTGGCCGCTCGTTGGGGTCGAGGCAGAGCTTGAGCTCTATAGGCTTGATTCCTAGCCTCTTGTTCAAGTAAAACAATTCAGAAGGAGCAGGGTTGACACAGTCAATCCAGCATTGATCGAAACTTTGGAGGCCCTCCCATGCAACCTCCTTCACCCCAGTTTTGGAAATCTTGAATGCGCGAATCATGCGTTCCCTCTTCTCCCCTCTTTTCGTTAGAAATGCTCGTATTTAAAGCTTTTGGGAAGCAAAAGTTTAAATAATACTTCCAAAACAGCCAACGTCTATGGTCCAACGAATGGGTTTTAGAAGGAAATCCCGGCATAAGCTGAGGAAAAATGTGCGGCAGAGGGGAAAGTTCTCCCTAGTGCGGTACATGCAACAGTTTACCATAGGGGAGAGGGTAGTATTGCATATGGAACCGAGCGTGCACGAAGGCACATTCCACCACAACTTCACAGGCAGAGCAGGCTTTGTGGAAGGAAAGCAGGGATTCTGCTACCGCGTCAAGATTAACGATAGAGGAAAGGAGAAGCTGCTTATTGTCCATCCAGTTCATTTGCAGCGTGCATAGGAGAAGAGAACATGCCAACATTCCAGATTATTGAGGAAAAACCTGTTGCCATGGCACAGGTCAAGGATTCCCTGGAAAAGATTAAAGAGAGAGACAAGGAGCTGAATTTTCGGGCCGGGAAAACACAGGAATACATGGGTGTGTTTGTGGAGATGGATGCGGGGAAGGCTGCACAGCTGCTGGAAAAATTGAAGGCCTTGAACATCCCTCGAGTGAAAGAAGAGCATTTGATTAAGTTTGTAGACCTTCTGCCTGCTTCTCCAGAGGAAATCAAACTGATTCTACAAGGTTCTCCGATAACCATCAGCAAGGAGAACGTGGAGAAGATTGTAGAAGCGATTACGGAATTCAAGAAGTAGTTCTGCAAAGATTTATAAATACGCACCATTATGGTTGTGGAAGATAATATGGTTACTATCGTACCTGGGTGGAATACATGGAACGGGGAAAGGAAGAGCATGCAGTGGTGTTGGACTTCTTGCAGCATGGCTATCCGTTCGACCCTCGACCGAGCCATAGGAAAACCCCTATTGCACAAGCTATAGGCACGATGCACTTTACCCTCTTAGAATTAGTGCCAAAGCCAGGAATATTTCTCCAGCCATTGGAGGAGGTGTATATCGGGGAAGGGAAAAGAGACAAAATCCATCACATCGCTGGCAAACTGCCTATTGAGAAATTAACGGCAACTGCCAAGACAGAGTTAGAGTTTATCGTGGAAGAAATTGTCAAGAAGCGTGAGAAGCGGTTTGTCGATTTCTTCAACAACGCCGGTCCTTTGACAACGAGAATGCACCAGCTGGAATTGCTGCCAGGAGTGGGAAAGAAGCACATGTGGCAGATCATAGAGGTCAGG
>JACOVN010000111.1 GCA_016177315.1 Candidatus Woesearchaeota archaeon | reverse complement strand
ATTCTACCTTCAAGAGGTTCAAACATTGTTCGAGCAAGCCGCATAGCTTCATCAAATCCTAACACTCCTGGCGCAAAAGAGGCATCATCTATAACCCCTACACCACCAACTACTTCTCCTTTATAATTCGTTCTAGGCGTAACAGTCAACGGATTATAAATGTAAGATAACCTATTTCCTCTTCCCGTAAAACTTACAACAGTTACATCGGGAGAAAGGTGCGCAGCTCTAGTTACTTCTTCTCCTCTCTGCTGACAATAATCAGTTTTCCTATCTTCAAATGAGGTTTCTAACATTTTAATTCACCTTATTTTCTATGAGAAGCTTCGTATCTTTCACGTGCAGCATCTACATCTTCTTGTGTAAAAAGTCCAGCGTGAAGACCGTACCGAAGGTGCGGTCCAAAATTTGGTGGAGTTAAACCTATACTATCCAGACCATGTGTCTTAACTGCTTGCAAAGCTTCTCTTGCCGATTCCGTTCTGCATTTATCTACTTGAGAAAACCAATCATAAAAATCCAACCATTCCCCGGGACATTTATTCCGTGCAATATGGGGAATCCAAACTTGTAAACCATTAGGTCCTGACACGGAGCTATATCCAGCCCTCTGTGCAATTACTGCTTTTCTTGCCGGTGGCAAATCCTCAACTTCCCCAGTTTTTCTTAATGTTTCAATAACTCTATCTACAGCCGTTAATCGGCGAGTTTCATCCAAAATATCTCGGGTATCATATAATTCGTCTACAAGTACATCAACTGGTTTACGTATTGTATAGGAACTATGCATTATCTCACCTTGCATATGGGTACAACAGCAACTATTTAAATCTTTCCATTTTTACCTCTTATAAGTAGTATTATAACTCTAAAAACCTTTATAAACCTCCCCCTTCCCCAGCCCTTTATTGCCCAGCATAGGGAAGAGCAGATGCCTGTAAAGGCATTCTGGACCCTCTGCAATGCTGCAGGGCGAGAAAATGCAGCAATAGAGGCTTTCTGGCTTTCTGTTGCTGATTATCATAGCTAAGGAGGAAAGAATATGGTCAAGGAAGAACAATTGGTCGTACCCATGAATTCTTATTTGAAAGCAGGCATCCATATTGGCACGAAATTCAAGAGCAAGTACATGGATGCCTTTATCTACAAGTCCAGGCCCGATGGCTTGTTTGTCTTAAACCTCCAGAAGATTGATGAGAGACTGAAGATTGCCTGTACTCTCTTGGCACAGTATGCACCAGAGGACATTATGGCAGTTTCCAGGAGAGAAAATGCTTGGAAACCCTTAAAGCTCTTTGGTAAAGTAACTGGTATTAGGGTATTTGCAGGAAGATACCCTCCAGGCATTTTGACCAACCCCAAGCTGGAAACCTTCATCGAGAAGAAATTACTGCTCGTGACGGACGCTTGGCCAGACAGAAATGCGGTGTTGGATGCAAAGAAAATGGGCATTCCAGTCATTGGTTTATGCGATACCAACAATCAATCCAACGATATCGATCTGGTTGTTCCGTGTAACAACAAGGGCAAGAAATCTCTCGGTCTGATTTTCTGGATCCTGGCAAAGGAATACCTGGAGAAGAGGAACCTTGGAAAACTGAAGGAGCCAGTTGAGGATTTCACGGAAGAATAAATTAAATGCAAATATTCCATCCAGTCTTTGACTGGGGGTGTCGGATTTCTATTGAATATCTACTTCCTGCAATCCTCGCTCGGTAATTTCGAAATATACTTCTTTCTCGCCGATGGAGCGATGTTTTCTCAAGATGGCCTTCCGAATGCTGCCGCGATACTTTTGCAGTTCGATCAAGCACTTGCTTCCGTACTTGAGGATATCCCCTCCAACCATGTGGATGCGTTGCTTGTCCTCAAAATCCGCATAGACCTGATTGGTAAGGAGAATGGGGATTTTCTCCTTCCTCGCAATTTCTCCCAAATAGGATATCTGCAAGCTCAAGGCTTTGTTGATATCAGTAATCTCTCCCTTTTTTCCCATCTCAAGACGGTAGAGCATGGACACACTGTCCACAACAATCAAGCCAATTCTTGCGTCTACCATATCCTTCAGTTTGTGGAACGCCTTCTCCTGCTCCTCGAAATTGGTCGGCTGGAGGAAGAGGATGTTGTCCAGGATACTTTCTTCTCCGGCAATCTGTCGCAGCCTTTCCGGGGAAAAGCCTCCATCGGTATCTATGTAGATTACTTTCTTGCCATGTCTCGCAACAGCCACCATGGCAAGGATGCAGAGATTTGTCTTTCCAGAGCCCGCAGGCCCGTAGAGGGTAGTAATACAATCCGTCTCGTACCCTCCCTCGAGCATATGGTCAAAAATCTTACTTCCTGCCGAGATCCGCTCTATCTTGTACATCCTCTCTCTCATTTTTTGCTTTTTTAAATAGCTTTCTAAAACTATTTATAGCCAGCACCTACCTGGGAGGGTATGCGGAAAAGAGCACTCCTCCTCTTCGGCTTTTTCCTGGGCATGCTTGTCTTGCGACTCTCCTTTGCCTTCCAGAGCCAGAGCTTTAGCGACGATCAAGCCTATTTCACCCTACGCCAGATCACCCACATTCTTCAGCATGGCATTCCTTTTTTCAACGATCCGTTGAGCTTTGGAGGAAGGGAACATTTCTTCTCCCCTGTTTTCTACTACATCCTTGCTTTCTTCGGCCTCTTCATTCCTACTGAACTTGTACTGAAAATTATGCCAAACTTCCTTATCCTTCTGCTCATCCCTAGTACCTTTCTGCTCGCCTATGAACTCACCAAGGATAAGAATGCAGCTTTTGCAGCAGCATTAGTGTCAGCCTTCATCCCGGTTCTGTTCCGGACAACCCTCAATGATGCCTCTCCTTATAGCTTCCTGATCCCCCTGAGCTTCTTCCTCTTCTACTGTTACCTCAAAGCAGCAAAACTTCCTTTCTTCTTTCTATATTTTAGTGCACTTCTTCTCATCAGCCTCGAGCCAGTGATTCCTCTCCTCTTCCTCCCTTTCTTTGCTTTGTACTGGCT
>JACOVN010000097.1 GCA_016177315.1 Candidatus Woesearchaeota archaeon | reverse complement strand
GATTTAAATAGGAGTAATTCAAAATAAACACTGAAAGGTGGTAAAATGAGTAAGAAAGATAATGTTACCGAAACCCATTTAGATGTACAACATGCTGTTAGAAGGGTCCGTTCCATAGCACTCGATACGAAACTGGAAGAAATGCGGCTTGAGCGAACATTGGAAGGAGAGCCTGCAGTTCTCATTCCAGAGGATTTGAAGCTGGGTGGATGGCATGCGAAGATCGTGCAGCGTGGAGGGAGGGATGTAGAGGAAGAACTTCCGGAGCATGAGTTCTTATTGGAAGGAAGAAGAGTGAGGGTGAGGATACTTTACTTTAAACCAGGAGAAAAACACGTTCTCGGTTATGATCCCAGGCCCAAGGAGGGGATTGAGAAAGATCCAAATCAAGTCTGTGTTCAGGTATGGAAATCAGAACCTAATAGGGCTGGTAAATTGGTGTACGATAAAAGAAAACCCTCCTCAGCAGTGCTCTCTTTCGTGAGAATGAAGCGGGGAAATTTAGAGGCTGTCGTAGCAGCGCATGGACATTACAAACAAGGAACGACAAGGATAGAGAGTGAAGGTGGTGAAGGAAGAAGAGCTTCGGCTTTCTTTACCGTAATTGAAGACAGGACAGGAAAACGGATTAAGGAAATGACAATTGGTTCTAAACAGGTACTCTTACCAGACATGGTGTTATACTTTGCATACGAGCTGGAGGGTGTTGATGAACCAAAAAAATACCTGGATGCATGGAATCAACGGTTAATCTATACCGAAGGTTTGGTAGATGCCCAAGGCAAACCATTGCCAATGGAACAAGTTCAATTGCAGCGAGTGCTGCGAGAATTGGGAACGCGAGATATTTACTTCCTCTTGAATCATACAAAAGCCGGTAAAATACAAGTGTATGGACCTGAGGATGGAGTAGAGCCGGCAATGGTGAAGGAAGATATTCCTTATATTAATAACGGGCAAACGGTCAAAGTTCCCGGATTGAAAGTACATCCAGAAACAGCCGCAAGGAGAATAGCGACACAGGGTATCTATGGGATAGTCATTGGAAGTGATTTGGAAGTGACAAGGGAAATTGCACAAAAGGATTACCGAGGAGCTGCAGATGTACTGCTTCTACCTACCGCTGATCCTCTCCACGCATATGTTGGCATTGCGCAGAATGGAACAGTAACTGTCCTCCCATTGAGTTCTGGAAATATCCAGTACAAGACAGAGGGAGATACCAGGAGAGTACAGGGAAATGAACCTGTCCTCTTGCCGGAGGAGTGCATTGTTCTCTTTGGAACGAACCTGGACTTCCGAATGCGTTTCTTCAATAAGAAGAAGTAATAAAGAAGAAGTAATAATCCATAATTTCTGCAGCATGGGAAGAAAAATATTTCCTTCAGACTTTTTGCTCCTTCCGCGGTGGTTTTTCATACACATGGGGGAGATCTGCACCTTCCAGTGCAACGGTTTGGGATTTCTCTACATCTAAAGTAGAGCTAGAACCACTCTTTCCTAGCTGAGGTTGTGGCACTGGTCGAGGTTCAGGCGACTCCTCCTTCCGTTGGAAAGAGCTTGGAAGCTTATCACCTACTCGGTAGGCTGCTTGAGAACCCTTAGGCCTCCATAAGTATGTTTCCCTTCCCTTTGTGCTTTTCAAAACTTCATACTCCTGGCTTGTCTCTCCTGTCTTCGCTGCCTCTCCTGTAACCCCAAGTCCTGCGACGGCATCCAGAATTGATTCGTCGCTTGCTCCTATTTCTTCCGCTGCGGACCCGGTATCTTTCACTGCTGAAGCTTCCACCTTTACATACGTCCTTCTTGCGTAATTTCCTAATGCTGCTTCAGGCACAGAAGGCTTAACACTCCTCCCATTGAAAAGCTGTTTCCCTAGATAGAGGCTCAGGGCTTCTCCAAACTGTTGCAGGGTAAGCTCCGGTGCATTAGGCACAGTATCCACAAAGAGATAGGGTATTACTCCTGCGTGTGCAAGATGCTCAAGTGTGCCTCGGAGATATTGTATCCAGCTTTCGCAGGGTTTTCTATGATTCTCTGGCTGCCGGGCAAGCGTTTGCTGTTCTGCCCCTTCCCGAGCCCGGAGAACTTTCTCTAACTGTTTTACCAGATCCTCAAGTTTCTCTTTATCCTTGATCCTATCTCTCGCTGCTTTAAGCGCAAGATCTAATTCATCGGTGAGTTCTAAAGGTATCAGTTTCATGGTGTCTGGGATTTGCTTCTTTTATATAAATTTTTGCTCTTTCATACTCGTAACGAAATTCACTCTCTGCCTTTCCCCTGGAGCCATCGATCCATCTCTGTTGCAGGATGGCCAAGTGCCGTGTACCGCTGTGCTGCTTCTTCAATAAGGGGCCTGGCAAGCTTCTCATGCGCAACCCGATTTGGATTCAAAGGATCAGCAGCAAGATGGGTCAAGCAAGTGCCTAAGCTCCCTCGGTAATGAGGATTGGTCGGATCGATGTTTGCTGCGCGTTGCAACAACTCGTATGCCGCCAAATATTTCCTCTCACGCATCTCGTTTATTCCCTCTCGATGGAGCCTGGGTGCAACGAAGGTTTTATCCTCAATTGGCTTCAATGCCTGGAGCAGTTCCTCTGCACTCGTGTACCGGTCTTCCGGTCTTGCCTGGAGTAACCTCCTATTGATAACCTTTAGCTCAGGTGGAATTTCCTTACTCCGGTAGATCATCCTGCCTTCGAGTGTTTCGTCGAGCTCCTCTGGACTATCCTTGCGGGTTTCTGCAAGTCCTCCAAAAGTGATGGAGTACCGCTCCAGGAATCTTGCTTTGTCCCTATCACTACCGAAAGTTCTTCGTAGAGAAGCGAAAATCGAAGAGCGCACTTCTTCCTCTTCGGTGAATAAGATCCCTCCAAAGAGTTCATACATAATAACCCCGAGAGAGAAGAGATCAGAACGGTGATCAATGCCTCGATAAGGATTCCTAAACTGTTCTGGAGACATATAGGCAGGTGATCCAAGAATTGTACCCAAATTGTAGTCAATGTCTGGCACCAGGGCGAGACCAAAATCCCCAATCTTCGGTGTTTCGTTCTCTGTAAGGTAGATATTCTCAGGTTTCAAATCTCGGTGCACAATGCCATTTTTTCGCAAAACATTCAGCCCCTTGATAACACCCAGCAAGAGGTGCAAGCCATTATGAAATGGGCTCATGGGAACTAAGCCCGGTTGCTCATTCAACTCTGTAATTTTCTGTCGGAGTGTTTTGTGTAAGCGTTCCATGACAAGATAGGGCCTATACACAACTTCTCCTTCTTCATCCCGCACACGAGCCTGATGACAAAGAATGACATCCACCACATGCATCTTTTCCTCTGGTCGCAAATTCATGACGTTGTGCGCTTCCTGCTGGAATACCCGGAAGAGAGATTCTGTTGCCTCTTCAATGACCTCTGGTGCAAGTGTTTTTGCACCTAGAATTTTTCTGAAATCAAGCTCCTTGACTGCAACTTCTCGTGGACCGTGCCTTCCTGCCCACACCAATCCCATGGCACCCACACCCAGCAGATCATCAATATTCACCAGATCCCTAAATGCTTCATCATGGACTAAGAGCGTTGCATCCCAGATGTTCTTGGGCTCTCCTCGAACATCCACGATTTTGTTCTTGTAATCATCAACACCAAAAACAATTCTTCTCAATTGCGGTGCTTCTGCAGCAGGTTCCGGCAGTGCCTCTGGTTCTGGCATAACAGGAGGTTCCGGCGCTGGTGGAGCTGGAGGTAAATCCAATTCTTCCAAAACAGGAAGTTCTGCTGGCGGATTTTCGTCAGAAGGAGTATCAGTTACTGCTCTTTCATCATGTTTCTCTCGATCTGGTTCTTTGTGAAGAGCGGCTTCCGCTGCCTCTCTCTTGTATCGTTCATCGTCAGAGACCCGCACTAGCTCTTCAGGTTTCTTATCCGGTTCATCATTC
>JACOVN010000094.1 GCA_016177315.1 Candidatus Woesearchaeota archaeon | reverse complement strand
GTTAAAAGCTACTTTACAGAAGATTACCAAGGCATTATTTGTAGATGAAAAACTCATCAATGAGTTAGTCAAGGATATCCAGAAAGCTTTGCTTCAGGCAGATGTTCATGTCAAGCTGGTCTTTGAATTAACCAAACAAATCAAGGAAAGAGCCTTGAAGGAAGAGCCTCCTGCAGGCATAACAAAAAAAGAGTGGCTCATCAAGATTGTATATGAAGAACTAGTGAAATTCTTAGGAGAAGAAGAGGGAAAAATAGAGCCTGGAAAGAAAAAACCCTTCCAGATTATGCTGGTTGGCTTGTTCGGCAATGGAAAGACAACGACAGCAGGAAAGCTGGCAAAGTATTTCCAGAAAAGAGGCTTGAAGGTTGCACTGCTGCAGACGGATACCTGGAGGCCTGCAGCATTAGAGCAATTGCAACAGCTTGGAAAGCAGATCAATGTTCCGGTGTTTGGCAAGAAGGGAGAAAAGGATGCTGTTAAGATCTACAAATCCTTTGCAGATGAATTGAGAAAGTTTGATGTGGTTATTCTGGATACTGCCGGAAGGGATGCCCTGAACAAGGAATTGATTGATGAGTTAAATAAATTAAATAAAACCATCCAAGCAAACGAGCATTTGCTTGTTATTTCTGCAGATCTTGGCCAGGCTGCAGAAGCTCAATCGAAAAAATTCCACGAAACTGTGCATATCACTGGAGTTATCATTACCAAATTGGATGGAACAGCAAAAGGAGGAGGTGCATTAGCTGCCTGCCATATTACTAGAGCAAAGGTGAAATTCATTGGCATTGGAGAGAAAATAGATGATTTTGAGGTTTTCAAGCCAAAAAATTTTGTTGGCAGATTATTGGGAATGGGGGATATTGAGGCATTGCTGGAAAAGGCGAAAGAGGCGATAACAGAGGAAGAAGCCCAAGATTTGAGTAAAAAGTTGCTGAAGGGAGAATTCAATCTCATTGATCTTTATGAGCAGATGCAAGCGATGCGAAAAATGGGGCCGTTGAGCAAGGTAATGGAGATGATCCCTGGATTAGGGCAGATACAGCTGCCGAAGGAAATGCTGAATGTGCAGGAAGAAAAATTGGAGAAGTGGAAGCATGCGATGGCTTCCATGACAAAAAAAGAATTGGAAGACCCTGAGATATTGACTTCAACAAGAATTGACAGGATTGCCAAAGGCTCTGGAGTCTCTGCTTCTGAAGTAAGAGAGCTGGTCAAGCAGTACCGTATGGGCAAGAAAATGGTGAAGATGCTGAAAGGCGGCAGGGGCATGGAGCAGATGATGAAGAAGCTGCAGAAAGGGCAGTTGAAGGGGGTGAAGTTCTGATTAATCCTCTATAAGGACTTTCGTTTTCTCCAGTATTTGCTTTGCCAATTGCAAGAGTTCGACAAAGGTTTCGTCTTCTAATGAGAGCTTCGTGGAATACTGGTACTCCTCCCGTATGCTTACTACTGTCTTTAGCGATTCTCGGCTACCGGCAATATTGAGGCCTCGTATTTTTTCCAGCTCATTCTTAGTCAAATGGATGGCAGTATCTTCTATCAGGCTCTCGATGACTGCAAATGTACATTCCTGGTTCCTGCTCTCGTAGCCATATTTCGCAAGCAAAGAAAGAAAACAGTGGTAGATAGTATAGAACAGAGTACTGGAACACCAATCTGTGAAGCCTCCCTGCTTTAGGTAGTTCGTTGCCCGAAGGTTGTGCTCTGCTTTGGCTATATGCGCTCTTGCCTTCTCTATATCCGGCACACTCTTGACAAGTCCACGATGCTGCTTGCCTTCTCCAAGCTCCTTTTTAGCTTTGCGCAAGCACCATTCCACTTTATTCTTGGTGTGACTCATAATAGGCCTCTAAAAGGATATCTGCACCAAATGCCACAATGCCCTTTATGGCATCGAGAATGACGACATCCTTCTTCTTTATATTGTTTACGAGGTCTTTATAGGATTGGAAAATGGGATGAATCGCTTTTGGCGTGAGTGCATTTAACTCCTTTATTTCCTCTTGCAGTTTTTTGAATCTTTTTTGGTCTGTAACAAATAGCACATCAATGTCCTTTGGGTCCTTTTTCCTCAGCACTGAACCAAAGAGGATAGCTGCATCAGCATACCGGACTTTCTTCAGTTCCTGAATCCATCGCTTCACCTGGGGAGGAGCATTAGCAGCTTCCCGCAGCAAGGCGAACTTCGCATATTCCCTTGCATATACTTCCTTTATCCGTACGCGATAGAACCGAGCATTGGCTATGTTCTCTCCTCTGACGATGCCTTCCTTCTCTAGCCGTTTCAGTATCTTGAGGGTGCCCATGGCGCTTATACCGAGCTCTTTAGAGAGCGTATGGGCGTTATAGCGCTGCTCTGGATGCTTGAGGATGGCTAGCACCGCCTTGAGCTCGTTTTCACTCACCGTTCTCATATAAACTCACAGTTTAATTATATAAACTACTAGTTTAAATAGCTTTCGGTTCGAAGCACTGTGCACGAGAATAGATGGGGCAGTGGAAGGGGATGAAGTTTTAGCACCGACAAATATTTAAATAATGGATCTTCAT
>JACOVN010000093.1 GCA_016177315.1 Candidatus Woesearchaeota archaeon | reverse complement strand
CTTTTGTAACGTCTCGATGAAAGCATCTGCCTGCACACAACCAGCGCCGTACCTACACTCCAGAACAATTCCAATATCTCTGAAAATTTTCCGGGTGGGTTCGTATTGCCGAATGAAGGTCGTAGCCTTCTCTTTATCATATACAGTTTTATCTGCAGTATCCTTGAGTATGGTTTCTAGCTCAGTGGAGGAGATATCCTTTTTCTGATGTTTGCACATAGTTTTGGCTAATGCTACTACGCCAGTGAGAATGGCACTTGCGAATGATGTCCCTGACCAAAGATGGTACTGATAACCAGATAGTTCTCCGTGAAAGAAAGAAGAAAAGATGTCTTCGCCCGGTGCAACGATATCTGTTGAAGACCAAACAGTGCTATCAAACCGCAAAGATAGACAATCGTCAAGTGCACCAACACCGATGACGTATTTTTCAAAATTTGCCGGGAAGAATGACCCGACATATTTGTTTCCAACGGCGGCGATGATAATCATTCCGCTTTTGTACGCTCGTTGAATAGCTTTTTGAACAATATTGGAGTATTCAGGAAATCCTATGCTAAAATTAAGAATATCGCATCTGGCCTTTATACAGCTTTCAATTGCTGTAGAGAGATTGACATGTCTCCTATAGGTAACTGATTCTTTCAATGCTCCAGACTCAATGATGCTCCTATTGGCTCTTACAATATATAGTTCTATGTCTGGGGCAATACCAAATCGTTTTCCAGGATAATACCAGCAACAAATGTTCCATGCCCTGTTTCATCATAGTAATGGCTACTCCCTTTATCGGAAAGAACATTTCTCCCCGTAACAACGAGATGCTCTAAAGCAGGATGTATACGATAAACCCCACTATCAATGATGCCAACCTTTACTCCTTTTCCAAGCGAGCCAGTTTTCTTCTTTACTATCTCCTGAGCTTTATACACCCCTATTGTTTGATAATAAGGTAATTTTCTCTCTTTTGCCCTCTGTTTCCAGTATGTTATTTCTCCCACAGTGAGCAAACGCCCTAAGTAGGCAAGGAGATTTTTATCTGCATGAACCATTTCCATCCCTCTACAAAGCGTATCATCACTTTTCAGTAACATTTGCATAAAAACATATGCTGTGGTGAGAAGGACAACAGTTTAAGAGTATAAACCATAAACCTTAAAAATCAGAGGCGCCTAAAGCTTACTGGGGAAGCATGAACAACAGAAAACTCGGCACTGTTTTGCTTGGCCTTGGGTTATCAGCAGGCACTATTTTCTTTCTCCTGCAGAGGCAATTGAGTAGAACCAATGCCTTGCTCTGCACGCCAACAGCAGAGTGCTTGAGTTTGAATTCCTACTTAACCTTAACGAATATTGCCATTGGCATTTTTGTAGCTATTTTGAGTTTAGGCTTTTACCTCATTTTCTTTGAGAAGGGATATGAGGCAATTCTCAGGAGATTGGAGGCAGAGAAGAATAATATGCTGAAAGAGGATAAATGGAAGATTATTATGGGCTTGCTGGATGAAAATGAAAGGAAGGTCTTGGAAGCAATCAAGGGGCAGGAAGGCATTACCCAAACAACCTTGCGATTGAGAACAGACCTCTCTAAAGCAGCCATTAGTTCCATTGTGACAGAATTCGAGAAGAAGAAGCTCATTGCGAGAGAAAAGAAAGGAAAAACGTATTCTATCTATATTTCTGAGGCGATATAAGGCTTGGTGAACGGTAGAAGAGAAATTCTGCCTTTCTTATGGAAAATAACGCAGTAGAAAAACATCGTTCATGGCATAAGATTTATATATCGATGGCCTGCACACCTTCTTTGGGTGATATGTATGGATAAAGAGATGAGTAGAACGATCATAGTCGTTGTTGCGATTTTAGCAGTTACCTATTTGTTAGTGCAATTCAGAGGAGGCTTTGGAGGAGAGATGGGTACAGGAGAACAGCCTTCTGCTCCGACCATTCAACCAACACAGCCAACAAGGCCTACACAGCAGGCAAGAATAACAGATATTGGCGCGGATGATGATCCTTCCAGAGGAGATAAGAGTGCTCCCGTAACAATGATTGAATTTTCTGACTTCCAATGTCCGTTCTGCGGAAGATTCTGGAGCCAGACACTCCCACAAATCGAGCAGGAGTACATTAAGACTGGCAAAGTGAAGTTTGTCTACCGAGATTTCCCCTTAGATGCGATTCATCCCAATGCCCGGCCAGCTGCAGAAGCTGCAGAATGCGCAGACGAGCAGGGCAAGTTCTGGGAATTCCACGACAAAATCTTCCAGAATCAGCAGCAATTGAGCGTGGAGAATTACAAGAAGTGGGCTGCAGAATTAGGATTGAATGCAGAGAAGTTCAATGGCTGTGTGGATAGCAAGAAGTATGCAGAGGAAGTGAGTAAGGATTTGGCGGATGCCACAGCAGCAGGCGGCACTGGAACACCATACTTCCTCATCAATGGAAAACCATTGACTGGAGCACAACCCTTTGCAGCATTCAAGGCTGCGATTGATGCGGAATTGGCAGGGAAATAAAAGTAAATTTTTTTCATGTTCTTTTTCATGCCTATGAAGAATATTTCCATTATCTGGAAAACAGGAAAGAAAGTGCTGCAGCAGAGAAACTATCTACTCCTTTTTCTTGTTTCTGCAGCTGTTATGAATTTCCTGTATATCTACCTTCCCATTTACTTAACCCCAAGCAATACCTGGGAGTTCTTTGTTGAATTAACGCCCTGGTGGGGATTTGCCCTCTTCACGATACTGGCGTTCCTGGTGGGACTGCTGATTGCCTTCAACGTGTACTCTTTCCGACAGCTGAGAGCAGTCTCTGTACGGAGTACTGCGTCTGGTATTGTGGGGACAGCATCCAGCATTGTTTCTGGCATGTTCTCCTCGGCAACCTGTGCCTACTGCATCAGTGCCTTGTTTGCCTTCCTGTTACCACCAGCTGCTCTACTAACCTTACTAGAGTACCGCTACCAGATCGTTGCAGGAGGTTTTGTCTTGGTTTTGCTGGCTTTGTTTTTGACGGCAAAGAAAATTGAGTATGGCTGCGATATTTGTCACGTGCCCAGAAGAAAGAAGAGAGGAACCCTATGAAGGATTCAGAAAAGAGGTTTGCAATCCTTGCCTGTATTGGCATTTTGGCACTTGGGTTTCTGGTGTTGAACATTGAGAAAATCTTTCCCACTCCGCAGCAACAGGATTTTGAGCAGAATCTGCCGAAGCGCGTGACTGTTGATTTTGACCTCTCGACTGGAACCAATCCTGAAGCGAATGTTGCCCTGATAGAATTTTCTGACTTTCAATGCCCGTTCTGCCAGCAGAACTATGAGGATGTGAAGCAGATGGTGCAGTTGTATGGGAATAAAATTAATTTTGTGTATAAACACTTTCCATTAACAGAAATTCATCCGAATGCATTCAAGGCTGCAGAAGCCATGGAATGTGCCAGAGACCAAGAAATGGCTCTGGAGTATCATAACAAGCTGTTTGAAACCAATAGACTTACGGTTCCAGATTTGAAAGAGCATGCCAATGTGCTTGGCTTGGATATGGAAGCATTCAATCACTGCTTAGATGCTGGCGTAAAGGCAGAGAGAGTAAAGAAGGATATGAATGATGGCATTAGGCTGGGCGTACAAGGAACTCCAACCTTCATGGTAGGAGAGAGGATGTTGGTCGGAGTGCAGCCTGCAGCCACACTGAAAGCATTGCTGGATGCGGAATTGCAATATGAGTAATGCATGGCAGTTACTACAAGATGCAGGAATAGTATGTTGGAAAAGGAGAAGCAAGGCTGCTGTCGCCATGCTGACTGATATTCTGTTCTTTCTTGCCTATGGATTTTTCTCTGCTCCACTGTACTTGAAAATCTATGAGTATAGTGAGGTGCTGTTCGGAGAGCTTGCTGTTTCCTCTCCTGGTTTATTGACTTCCTATGCTGCTGGAGAAAGCTTTGGTGTTTTGCTGAGACAGAATCCTGCATTGCAAGCAATATTCTGGAAATTAATTGCTTTGTATGTACTCACGTTTCTTGTCCTGTATGCTGTGTACTGCCTGTTCCAGGGATTTGCTTGGCGAATGGCCTTTGCTGTTCTGGAAGAAATTCCCCTCCAACAGTTCCTGAAGCAATTCTTCTTTGCCAATATTCTCTGGATGCTCTTTTACATTCTGTACCACTTCCTGTCGTTGCTTGTTCTCTACCAAAGCACGGTAGCAGAGCGATATGCCTCCGAGCAACCAATATTCCTACAGGGAAGCTTGCTCGTGTATGCTTTTCTCCTCTCCTATTTTGCCTTTCTGTCGTACTGCTTCATCGGCAGAGAGAAAGGAAGGATTCTCTGGAAGCATGCCTTTGCCTTGGGTTGGAAACAGGGAAGAAAGCTGTTTCCTTATGTCCTTGTTCTGGTGCTCGCCTTTTTACTGTTGAATTTCTTCTTCCTTGGATTGACCAGAGCGGGTTTGCAGGAGAAGGTGAGAATAGCCATTGGCATCCTTGTCGTTATCCCTGCCCTGACGTGGGGGAGGGTGTACTGGAAGATGGGGGTAGAGCAGAACTTGCGTTAGCGTACTGTACTGCACGCTTTTCCCTGGTTTCGACTGGGCCCTTCAACATGCTTTCCGTGAACCATCCCCTGAGTGCTGCATATTTCTCATCGTTTTCAATGAGCGATCGGACAGCAATAACGTGACTGTCGCTGTGTGCATGAATAGCAGAGCCAAGCGTTGTGCCCCAGAAATTGATGGGAGTGTGGTAAAAAGCATCCACAGTAAGGTATTGCAGCAATTTGCGAAATCCTTCTGGAGTGGTATACTGTTCAATGCCATGCGTTCGGGCTAATGTTTCAACAAGCTGGCCAATTTTTTTCCTAGCCAAGGCTGTCGGGTTGCCTTCTTTGTCCTGCCAGGTGTTCACGCTGGCATGGGGGAAATCTGCCTGGTCAATGCCCTTCTCCCGGATTGCTGCAAAATCTGAATGAACATCAATGGTTTCCAGAATAGCTGCAATGTGGCTGTCCCCATATTTGCTGCTCAGCATCCCTGCAAGCGTCGTTCCCCACTGGGAGATTTTTGTTTCCTTGCATCTCCGGGCAGAGAAGTACTGGAGAAGCTCTCTGAAATCTTCCGGTTTTGTATAATCTTTCCCTCCTGCTAAATAGGAGAGCGTCATGATCAGTTTCCGTGTGGCAAGAACCCGGTAGGGCGTACCTTGGCTATCAGTCCCATCCCAAACATCCACGGTACTCGGAACATCATACACTTCTAAGTTTTGCCCTTCCTCTCTTAAAATCTGCACTAAACGCTCTGCTTCCCAAACCTGCAGACGGGCATGGAGATTCTTGACTACTGTCGGCCCATTGGCTCTGATATGCTCAAGAACTTTCTCCAAGGTTTTCCTTCGGTCTTCTCTCCGCTTCTTTTCTTTCTTTATTCTGTCCTGCTCTCTCTTCCACTGCAAAT
>JACOVN010000092.1 GCA_016177315.1 Candidatus Woesearchaeota archaeon | reverse complement strand
TTATTAAGAAGTCCTCTATCAATATAAACCAATAGCTTCCTTCGTTCTTTTCATTAACTCATCGTATGTCTTTGCCTGCGTATGGCAACCTGGCAATTCCACTACCTCAGAAATGAGGTAACCATCTTCTCCTTCCTCCACAATAATGGTGAACTTCTTTGCCATAATGGGTTAGTGGATAGTTTTGTTTATATGCTTTTCGCCTATTATAAATAGTATTTCTCACCACTCACCAGTAAATAAAAAACAAAAGCTTTAAATATAACCTCTACATAGGGGCTTTTAGGGGGTAGGCTCAGAGGCTTAAAAATGAAGCTTATACAGCTCTGTATTGGGGTTATCCTAGCATTACTGGTATTACCATTAACTCTTGCAGCTACTGCTATTATCGAGCATTCTGATATTGATGCTTCTGGCTATGCCACGACAACCAGAGTTATTGAGTCGAGCGCAGATACCCAGGATGTTCTTGCATTGCTCCATGAGCGAAAAGCCCAGCGAGATATTGCCTTGTTAGAGCAAGAGAACGAAGCCTTACGAAATGCGCTAGACAGTAGCAATGCGGATGATGGCTATACAGAGAGCAGATTTGTACAGCAGCAGAATAGGATTAATTACTTTGCTCCGTATGGTTATGGATATGATTATGATAATGATTACTACCCCAATTCCTATGAGTCCTGTGAGTACAGCATTTCTCCATTCTATGATTACTGGAACAGAGGCTGGCCGTTCTCGTACAACCGGTACTCTTACTCCAATGGGGGATTATATCCCTACACTGGCTGTGGCAGGCAGTATGGTTATAATGACAATTACCACCAAGATCCTGCCTATTTCTTCTACCCAGGGCACTGGTACAGGACAGTGAACAATACCTTTACCAGATGCACGGATACAGATTTCAAACTCTTTGACTGCAGCTATCGCTTTGATGGAGGACAATATTATTACTATGCACCCTTCGCAGAAGACTTTTTTAACACAGCCTATGATTTGGATGAAGTGGATGCGAGCGATAGGTTTGCCTTAATCAGCGGCAGGTATGTTTTATGCCCAGACAGATACTTTGACCATGATGAATGCGTATTTTACTACAAGAGAGGAAAGTTCTACTTTGATGATCCCAGGGATAATGATTTTGAGTTTCCCAATGTAGAGTTTGACACAGACTTGGATGACGGAAATCCGTTCATCAACAATAACAATAATAGCACGAATAATAATGGGAACAATAATAACAATGGCAATAACAACAATAACGGCAACAATAATAACAATAACAACCAGCAGAACACCAATTACTTTGCCAGCTACCCGCAGTTTAATTTTGTGAATGGGGAGTTTGTTTCCTGCAGTAGCAATTGCAGATACTATTTGAAGAATGGGGTATATTATAGCCTATATACGAGAAATTGAACAGGGTAGATTTAAATAGAAAGACAAATTACTTGGAAAAATGGCCACACTAGAAAAGATTTTGGGAACAGTTGGAAAAAAGTTTCAGCATGCATTGTGGTCTGCCGTGGCAGCATACAGCCTTCTCATTCCATCAACTGCAAAAGCCCAAATGCCATTCTATGGTTCTGTAGAGAACGTTGTCAGCTTGAACACCTCCAGCTCAGATAATGAACCAGAACTTTCCTGTGACAAGAGCAAAATCTATTTTGCGAGGAGCGAAAATCCAGAGGACTTGATGCAGGCAACTGCAAGCGGGCAGGATTTTGTTAACATCGAGCCGATACCAGGAGTGAACACCCCAGACAATGCAGAGGCATCTCCAACAGTATCCTGCGATCAGCGAAAGATTATTTTTACTCGCTGGCCGAAAGGCAGCAGTCCTGGTACTTCTGCAGATCTCTGGATCGGCATTTGGTCTGATCCTGATGTATCCTATATTGCGGTGCCAATAAATGGTTTGAATGATCCAAACAATTATGAAGGCAGCCCTGCCCTTTTTGATAATGATATGAGGCTTGCCTTTGATCGGAGTTGCGACTGTGGTGAAAATTTCCGAGGCATCTATGAAGCATTGTGGGTTGGTCCCAATCCAGAGGATTATATACAGGTACGAAAATGGGATGAATTTGATGAATTAGGAATTGGGAGTGCGTTTCTTGGTGGTGTTTCTAGAGACGGGCTCAGGGCTTTGATAAATTGCTTCAACTGTTCAGGGGGAAGTGGTGATTGGGATCTGATTTACGCAGACCGGTTAGATGTGAATTCCATATGGACTTTCCGTGATTCAGATGGGAATATCCAGTATCTCAACATCAATACAGGAGCATTGGAAATAGGCGGCTCCTTTATCCCTGGCACGAATGATATTTACTTCAGCTCCAATCGCACAGGGACAGTAGGCGGTACGGACATTTGGAGGGCGAGGAGCTGCGGGCTCGATCCCATGGAAGTTTCTCCTGCAGGTTCTCCTTATCCGTTACAGGTATCGCTAGACAGAATAAATGGAAATCTTATCTTTTCTTTTGCAGATAGCGAAGCGTGTGACACTACAAACAATCTGTATATCGGAGCGTTAGTCGGTTTTCCGAATGTAACTGGATTCTATTGTCATCTTCCCGCAACAGAGTACCCTCTCAACCCAGAGATGCGTATGCTCACCTTACCAATGGGCAGCAGAAATGAATTTTATCTTATAACAGAAAGTACAGTTAGAGCAGAAGGATCCCCAGGATTTGACAGCAGTGGTAATGAGCGAGGCAATATTTTCAACAGTTGCGGCCCAACACCTTAACATGGACACAGCAGCAGAAATTCTCAGAAGGCAGGCAGAGGCGAAGGTGAAATTGCAGGCAGTTGCGGGCATTGTTAGTGGGATATTGCTTCTGTTGGTGGGAGGATTCCAATTATTTATGGGATTGCGGTTTGGCGGCATCACAAGGAATCTCTTTTCCGTGATTAGTATCGTTACGCTTCTCTTGGGCATCCTGTTCATTCTCTATGTTGCAACTGGTTTGCATAGAAAGTGGGTGTACTGG